>NZ_JBFRGW010000002.1:0-205999 GCF_052115545.1 Microvirga sp. 2MCAF35 | reverse complement strand
TCATCGCTCGGCTACAAGCCACCCGCACCCGAGGTAGTGCTATGGCCGGCTGCGCAACCCAGACCAGCTCCGCAGGCCACACCCACCGTAGCCCCACGACCCATCATGCACTAACATTAACCCCGGACCACCTCGCGGGGGCTGGCCAGGACTTCAGCCCGGTGAACTCGCTTGTCACGTCCTCCCACCTCATCCTGAGGAGCAGCCGTGAGGCTGCGTCTCGAAGGAGGATTCAGCGCGCACTTGATGATCCTTCGAGACGCCAGCTGCGCAGGCTCCTCAGGATGAGGGCAAAGAGTTGGACAGGACGATAAGTCCGGCCATGACGGTGAGGGTGTCAGTTTCGGCCAGAGCGTCAGCGGAAACACCTCTGGCCTTCGTCCATTCGCATTTTTTAACGGCGAACCGGATCCACTTCTTCGAAAAATGCTTTAGGTTGCGCCCATCCGGCAACCTTCTCCTTGGGTCCATGCGCTATTTCAATTCCGACGGCGTGAGCATCGCCTATATCGACGTTCCGCCTCATGAGGGTCAGGGCGATCCGATCCTCCTCATTCACGGCTTCGCCTCGAACCACGCGGTCAACTGGGTCAACACGCTCTGGGTCAAGACCCTGACGCGGGCCGGATACCGGGTGGTCGCCTTCGACAATCGCGGCCATGGGCAGAGCGAGAAGCTCTACGATCCGGCGGCCTACGATTCCTACCGCATGGCCGAGGACGGCCGCCGGCTTCTCGATCATCTGGGCATCGAGCGGGCCGACGTGATGGGCTATTCCATGGGGGCGCGCATCGCCGCCCATATGGCGCTCGCCTCGCCGGACCGCATGCGATCCATGCTGCTCGGCGGCCTCGGCATCCATCTCGTGGAGGGCGTCGGCCTGCCGCTCGGCATCGCCGACGCCATGGAGGCGCGCTCCCTCGCCGATCTGACCGACCCGATGCAGCGCATGTTTCGCGCCTTCGCGGACCAGAACGGCAGCGACCTGCACGCGCTCGCCGCCTGCATCCGGGGCTCGCGGCAGGTGCTGACGAAGGCGGAGGTCGCCTCCATCACGCTCCCGACCCTGGTCTCCGTCGGCACGGCGGACGACGTGTCGGGCTCCGGCCCGGAACTGGCCGCCCTGATGCCCAATGCGACCGCGCTCGACATCCCCGGGCGGGACCACAACCTTGCCGTGGGCGACAAGGTGCACAAGCAGGGCGTGCTCGATTTCCTGGCCAGCCGGCCATGATGGGGAGGGGCGCATGACCCGGCTCGACAGCGCCATCCGGCGCCTGACCGCCCAGCGCGACCTGCTCGACTGGGCCGTCCGGGAGATCGGTCCCGCCGGGCTCGTGCTGGAAGTCGGCCTCGGCAACGGGCGCACCTTCGACCATCTGCGCGACCGGCTGCCGGGGCGTGAGATCTACGCCTTCGAGCGCTCGCCCGCCGCCCATCCCGATTGCTATCCGCCGGAAGGCTACCTGATCGTCGGCGACCTGTTCGTCACCCTGCCGCCCTTCATCGAGAAGCACGGGCGGGGTTCCGCCGCCCTGATCCACATCGATATCGGGACCGGCGACGAGGACGCGAACCTGAGCCTCGCCCGCCGCCTGGCGCCCTTGCTCGAAGGACTGCTCCAGCCGGGCGGTATCCTGCTCGGGGACCGCGCCTTCCCCATGCCCTCGTGCCGTGACATCTCGGCCGAGACGAAGGTGCCGGAAGGGCGCTATTTCGTGTACCGGCGGGAGGCTTGAGGTCAGCGCATCGCCTGGATCCTTGCCAAGCGATATACTTGTCTCGTCATCACCGGCCTTGTGCCGGTGATCCCGATGCTGTGAAGCGCTGTGCTTTTCCGTACCGAGATGGCCGGGACAGGCCCGGCCATGACGTGGGGGCCGTATCGCGCTCAGCGGCCTTTGAAAACCGGGCTCCGTTTCTCCAGAAACGCGTTGCGTCCCTCGACGGCGTCGGCGCTGTCGAAGCAGAGGTCGGCGAGGGCGACGGGATCGACGTTAGGATGCCCCGCCCCGGCCGCCTCGTCGATGGCCGCTTTGGCGGCCTTGATCGTCAGGGGCGCGTTCTCCGCCATCGTCCGGGCCAGCGCCAGGACGGTCTCCTCCAGCCGGTCGTCGGGGACCACGCGCTGCACCACGCCCAGGCGCGCGGCCTCCTGGGCGTCGATCCGCCTCGCGGTGAAGAACAGGTCCTTGGCGGCCGGGGCCCCGACGGCGGCCGTGACCAGCTTCATGGCGCCGGGCGGGTAGCCGATCCCGAGCCGCGCGGCCGGGATGCCGAAGACGGCGCTCTCGGAGGCGACGCGCAGGTCGCAGGAGAGGGCGAGGCCGAAGCCGCCGCCGAGGCAGAAGCCGCGGATCATGGCGACGACCGGCTTGGAGCAGCGGGCGACGGCCCAGAAGGCGGCCTCGTTCGTGGCCTCGTAGCGGCGTCCGCCTTCCGCATCGGCCCGCAGGGTCGCGAACTCGCCGATATCGGCGCCTGACGCGAAGGATTCCCGACCTGCGCCCCGCAGCACGACCACGCGCACCTGCGGATCCCGGTCGAGTGCGACCATGATGTCCGGAAAGGCCGTCCACATTTCCAGGTCGAGCGCATTGTGCTTGGGGCGGTTGTCGATGGCCAGGGTCGCGATGCCGCCGGACAGGGACACGACAAGCTTGGACGTCGAGGGCGAAAAAGAGTAGGTCATGGCTCGTTGGAACCTATGGTAAGGGGCTTGGGCTTCTTATCTATGAAGACGGTCGAGAAGTCGCCGAGGAGAGTACGATGACACAGACGCGCCTCAAGCCGGGAGCCCCGGACGCCGTGGCCGGCAAGGTCGATCCGGTGTGGAATCGCCTGCGCTCCGAGGCCGAGGCGATCGTTCAGGCCGAGCCGGCGATTGCCGGTTTCGTGCTGAGCGCCATCCTGCACCAGCCGAGCCTGGAGGCCGCCGTCATCCATCGTGTCGCCTCGCGCCTCGGCCATGCCGCCGTCCCGGCCGACATCATCGAACAGATCTTTCTCGAGGCCGTCGAGAACGACAAATCCATCGGCGCGGCCTTCCGGGCCGACATCAGCGCCGTCATGGACCGCGACCCGGCCGTGACCCGGGCCATCGAGCCCGTGCTCTACTTCAAGGGCTTCCACGCCATTCAGACCCATCGCCTGGCCCATTGGCTCTGGACGAGGGGGCGCCAGGATTTCGCCCTCTATCTTCAAAGCCGCTCCTCCGACACGTTCCAGACCGACATCCATCCGGCGGCCCGCATCGGGCGCGGCATCTTCCTCGACCATGCCACCGGACTCGTAGTGGGCGCCACCGCGGTCGTCGAGGACAATGTCTCCATGCTCCAGGACGTGACGCTCGGCGGCACCGGCAAGGAGCGGGGAGACCGGCATCCCAAGATCCGCCACGGGGTTCTGATCGGCGCCGGAGCCAAGATCCTCGGCAATATCGAGGTCGGGCATTGCGCCCGGATCGCCGCCGGGTCCGTCGTGCTCAAGCCCGTGCCCCACAATGCCACGGTGGCGGGCGTCCCGGCGAAGGTCGTCGGCACGGCCGGCTGCGAGGAGCCTTCCCGCTCCATGGATCATTGCTTTTCCGAATCCGACGGAATCTGAGGGGTACTATCCCTCCAGGGACCTAACCCCGCTTGCTCGCGTTTGCCGGGCATGGCAAGTGCACCATCCGTGACATCAAGAAAGGACCTGTAGTGGATAAAACCGAGATGGCTAAAGTCGAGCGCTACCTGCGCCAGACCTTTGCGAACCACTCGATCCGCGTCGTCGGTCGCCCGAAGAAGGCTGACTCGGCGGAAGTTTACATCGGTGAGGAATTCGTCGGCGTGCTCTTCCTCGACGACGAGGACGGCGATCGCTCCTACAATTTCACCATGGCGATCCTCGACACGGATCTCGAGGACTAACCGGCTCTCCCGCAGCAGAACCTCTCCCTCAGGTTCTGCTGTTTTTTCATGTGGACCTGCGATGCCGATCTACAGCCTCGACGACACTGCTCCGATCCTTCCCGAACCCGGGCGCTTCTGGGTCGCTCCGGATGCCCACGTGATCGGCAAGGTGCGACTGGGATCGGATGTGGGCATCTGGTTCGGAGCCGTGCTGCGGGGCGACAACGAGCTGATCGACATCGGCGAGGGGACGAACATCCAGGAAGGAGCATTGCTCCACACGGATATGGGCGCTCCTCTCGCGGTCGGAGCGGGCTGCACCATCGGCCACAAGGCCATCCTGCACGGCTGCACGATCGGCGATAATTCCCTGATCGGCATGGGGGCCACGGTGCTCAACCATGCGCGGATCGGGGCCAATTGCCTGGTCGGGGCCAATTCACTCGTGACCGAGGGGAGGCAGTTTCCGGACAATTCCCTCATCGTCGGAGCACCCGCCAAGGCCATCCGCGTGCTCGACGAGGAGACGATCGAGCGGCTCCGCTGGTCCGCCAGGAACTACGTAGACAACTGGAAGCGTTTCGCGAAAGGACTGAAGCGGATCGGTTGAGCTGTGCTGCAGAATTTGCACTGAAATTCGGACCTGAAAGAGCATTGAAATCAGGTCAAATTTTACTATATTACGTCTCTGCAAGGGAGGCGTTCGATGCAGCGCGTGGAAGCGGAGATCGCAGTGAGCGTCTCCGATCTGAAGAAAAATCCGACAGCAATCATGAATGAAGCCGATGGTTCTCCAGTGGCGGTCCTGAACCACAACCGGGTCATGGCCTATATGGTGCCGGCCGAAACATTCGAGGCCATGATGGAGCAGCTGGACGATATTAGACTGGTGCAAACGATCGAAGAGCGCTCCGGCGAAGTCCCGGTGCCCGTCACGCTTGATGATCTATAAGCTGGAGTTCCTGCCGTCAGCTCTGAAAGAGTGGAGCAAGCTGGGGAGCACGCTTCGCGAGCAGTTCAAGAAGAAGCTTGCGGAGCGGTTGAAGGAACCCCGCATTCCGGCCGATGCGCTCAGAAACATGGCGGATCACTACAAGATCAAGCTTCGGGCGGCAGGCTACCGTCTCGTTTATCGGGTCAATGACGACACCATCACAGTGCTCGTCGTGGCGGTCGGCAAACGTGAGGGGGCCGAAGTTTACAGGTCGGCGAGGAAGCGCTGACGGTCGGCCTCATCGTCCGGGGCATCCGATGTGCGACCCCGGTTTCCGCTTTACCGGTTCGCCGTGGTGGTGGGCGACGAGATGATGCCGCCGAGAGACACCCAGCCGACCACGTCCTGGCTCTCGCGCTTGATGTAGACGTAGCCCGTCTGGTGCCAGGGCAGAATGGCATTCTTCTTGTTGTCGAGGACGAAATCGCCCCGGCTGGTGCGGACCATCAGCACCGCATGACCCTCGCCGAGCTCGTCGATCACGACCGTCATGCGCATGGCGCGGCGAGGCAGGCCCGCCTCGGCCAGGAGCTTGCGCTTCAGGAGTTGGAAGTCCTCGCAGTCGCCTTTGCCGTCATCGGGAAAGCCCCAGATGTCGACGACGCCCCAGTGATCGGCATCCGTCACGGCCTTGATCGTGGAATTCACGCGCTGATTCACGGATACGAGGGCTTTCCAGGCCTCGGGAGTCATCTCGATTGTGTCGGCCTCGGACACGTTCACGGCGCATTCGGACCGATATTTCGCGCAGAACTCCGACCAGCCCTGGAGCGGTCTGGCAGAGCCGACACTCATGATCGGAGCGCTGGACGAGGGCAGGGACGCCAAGGTCTGGGCCTGAGCGCCGGTTCCGCAGAGGAGGAAGGATAGGCCCAGCAGAGCTGCCTTGACGGACGTCCTGAAAGCGACAGACTTCTCATTTGCGCCACAGAAAAGGCTGTTCTTGAAATAATCCTGCCGCATGCCCCACCAGCCGGTTAACGTTCTTTTAACCAAACTGACATGGTTACATTTCAGGCTCAAGGAAAAAGTAAAAGGTGAGTTAACGCGTCGCGGTCCGGGCGGTTCCATCATGGTTAACAAAAAGATCAAGGCACCCGCGAAGACGAAAGAGCACATTCCTCTCAGGCAAGCTTGGCCGTTAAAGCATCGTGCGTACCCAGAGGGGCGCCTCAGGTGATGCGCCAGCTAGGGGAGGGCACCGGATCTTGTGGGTTTTACTCGACGGACGACCCTGATCGGGGCTACTCAAATGAGAAATCGAATGCTGCCGGCTTAAGGATTGAGGTCGGTGGCCAGACAAAAAGCTGTTCATGCCCCCACATCCGCCCCGCGTCCGTGAGCCGATCCTCAACCTGCCGACGGCCATTGCCCTATCCTTGGCTGTGCTGATCGGCATTCATGCCGTTCGGCTCCTCCTGTCCGATGAGACGGATTTCACGCTGATCATCGACTGGGCGGTCATTCCCGCGCGCTGGTCCGTGGCGTTCGGAGGGGTTCGGATCGACGAGGTCATGCAATCCCTTCGGGAGGGCGTGCCGGAGGATACGATTTCCCCCATGATGGCGCTGGCGCAATACGTGCTGGCCAAGGAGGAGGGGCGGCCCTGGACCGCCCTGACTTATGCCTTCCTCCATGGCTCCTGGGCCCATGTCCTCATCAACAGCGTCTGGCTCGCCGCGTTCGGCACGCCCATCGTCAGGCGCGTGGGCGCCGGACGGTTTTTCATCCTCATGGCCGTCTCGGCCGTGTGCGGCGCGATCTTCTACGCGTTCATGAATCCCATGCAGGTCCTGCCGATGATCGGTGCCTCCGGCGCGGTGTCCGGTCTCATGGCGGCCGCATCCTGGTTCATCTTCTCTCCGCCGGCCTGGCACCGGGAGGGGCGTCTCGCGCAGCCGCACGAGAGGCCGCGCGAAACCTTGGGCCATATGGTGCGCAACCGTCAGGTGCTGATTTTCCTCGGCATCTGGTTTGCGGCAAACTACGTGTTCGCCTTCGTCCAACCCGTTGGAATGATGGATGCGAGCATCGCCTGGGAGGCACATATCGGCGGCTTCCTGGCCGGCCTCGCGATTTTCCCTTTCCTGGACCCCTTTCCAGCCCGGCCGAGCCGCATCTCGGCTTGAAACCACCACGGTTTCCTCCAATCATCTTATGGCTGACGTAGGGCTCTCGTCCCAATATCTTTGGGGAGGTTGACCCGGACTTCAGTAAGCGCATCGTGCGGAAAAGCGGATCCGGTTTTCCGCGTCAACGATGCGCCATACTAAAGAATAAGCATCGGATGGATCCCAAAAGTGGAATCCACTTTTGGGTCCGATGCTCTGGCGAACGGAGGGCTGATCGTCCTTCGCGTTCGCACAACGGGAGGGAATGAATGATCGTCAATCGAATCCTTTCGATCAAAGGCCGCGACGTCGCCACCATCGAGCCGAGCCGATCCTTAAGCGAAGCGGCCAAGGTACTCTCAGAGCGAAGAATCGGTGCTCTGCTCATCGTGGACGCGAACCGCCCGGTTTCCGGCATCATCTCGGAGCGCGACATCGTTCGCGCCGTCGCGGTTCACGGTGCCAAGGCCCTGGACGAGCCGGTCTCCCGTTTCATGACCGGGAAGGTGGTGACCTGCACGGGCGAGACCTCCATCAACGACATCATGGAGTTGATGACCCAGCAGAAGTTCCGGCACATTCCCGTCGTCGAGGGCGAGCGTCTTGCCGGCATCATCTCCATCGGTGACGTGGTGAAGCTGCGCCTCGAAGAGGTCGAGGCGGAGACACAGGCGATCAAGGAATATATCGCGACGGCTTGATTATCTCGCCTGCGTCTCCTGCAACAGTTCGAGGATGTCCGGCAGGGCGCGTTCCGTCGCCTGCCGGCCCAGGCTGATGCATTCCTGGGCGCGATGGAACTCGAACAGGCCCATCTTGGCGAGCTTCGGCGCGACCATGATGTCGGGAGGGTCTCCGGCGAGCCGCGAGCGGGCGATACGATCCTGGGTGATGTTGAAGGCATCGACCATGACCGTGGCAAGGCCTGGGGCGTTCGGCTTGCGCGGCTTGTCTCCCCGGGTTCCCGGAAAGATCCCCCAGCGCCGCGGAGCCTCATCGATGGCTTCTTCGATCTCCTGCTCGTCGCTCGTCCCGGTATCGTAGGACTGGATGACCGTTCCGCGCACGCGCACCTCGCCGTTGAGGTTCACGCAAATCACGATGTCGGCGCCGAGAGCCCGGGCGGCCGTGATCGGGATCGGATTGACCAGGGCGCCGTCCATGAGCCAGCGCCCACCGATCATGACCGGATCGAAGATGCCCGGCAGGGCATAGGATGCCCGCATGGCCTGCACCAGGGGGCCGCGGGTGAGCCAGATCTCGTGGCCGCTCACCAGTTCGGTCGCGATGGTGCAGAACTTGACCGGCAGGGTCTCGACCCGGCGGTCCACCAGATCCTGGTCGAGGAGCCGCTGCAGGCGCCCGCCGGCGATCAGGCCCGCGCCGCTGAAATGGAAATCGAGGAGGCCCATGACGCGCCGCTTGGTCAGGGACAGGGCGAAGGCCTCCAGCTCGTCGAGCTTTCCGGCCGCATAGCAGCCGCCGACCACGGCCCCGATGGAGGAGCCTGCAATCACGTCCGGAACGATGCCCGCTTCCGTGAGGACGCGGAGCACGCCGATATGGGACCAGCCGCGTGCCGCCCCGCCGCCCAGTGCCAGGCCGATCCTGCTCTTCGTGCGCGGGTCGCGTTCCGTAGGCTGCTTCACCTCGGTCGCTCCTCCGCCACCCCCTGATCCGGCGCTGCGCCGGGCAATCCCGTCCCACAACATTGATCGCTCCAAGGCCTTGCTTTCCTTTCATACGGTCCCGGCATGAAGACCGCATGAAAGATGCCCTTAAGTTTCAAGTAGGACTGGTTCAGGAAAACTGAACAGTGGCGCGCTGCAATGCCCGCTGCGACAAAATGATGATGACGAAGGCGAGGCCGATGAGCACGCCCAGCATCGCACGAAGGCCGAAGATTTCCCCCCCGAACCCGATGAGCGGGGGGCCGAGTAGCAGGCCGCCATACCCCAAAGTTGCCACCATGGCGACGCCCATGCTGGGCGGAAAGTCCTTCATCTGCCCGGCGGTGCTGAACAGGACCGGCACCGTGTTGGCGAGACCGATCCCGACCAGAGCAAAGCCGAAAGCGGCAGGCAGGGGCTGCGGCAGCAGCAGCGCCAGGGCCAGGCCGAACGCCGAGAGCAGTCCGCCGAGCTGCAGGGTGCGGACGCGGCCGAGATGCCGGACGACGAAGTCGCCCATGAAGCGGCAGACCGTCATGGCGAGGGAGAACGCCGCGAAGCCGGTGACGGCGGTCTCCAGGCTCGCGCCGGCAACGGTCTGGAGATAGATCGCCGTCCAGTCGACCATAGCGCCCTCGACGAGGAAGCAGAACATGGCGAGCACGGCCAGGATGAGGACACTCCCCCGCGGCCAGGCGAAGCCATGTCCCTCCGTCGCCCGTTCCGTTTCCCCGAGCATCCCGAAGGAGGCGATCAGGAAGAGCAGACCCATGCCGAGGCAGGAGATCAGAAGCGTCGGGACAATGCCGACATCGAGGGCGATGAGAAGGCCGGAGGCTCCGGCTCCCGCCAGTCCGCCAAGGCTGAAGAAGGCATGAAAGGAGGACATGATGGCCGAGCCCCAGGCCTTTTCGACCACCGTGGCATTGGTGTTCATCGCAATGTCCATGGTGCCGTTGCAGGCTCCGGCCACAAGGGCGGCCGCCACGAAGAGGCTCAAGTTCGGCGCAAAGCCCGGGAGGGACAGGGCCGCCGCGAAGGTGAAGGCGGCGATCGTCGTCATGGTGCGGCTGCCGACCACCGCCACGGCCCAGCCGATGATGGGCATGAGCGCGACCGCCCCGAGGGAGAAAGCCAGGAGGCCGAGGCTGAGCTGGCCGTCGGAAAGCCCGAGGGATTCCTTGAACCGGGGAAGCTGGGCCGCCCAGGTGCCGATACCGAAGCCGTTGCCGAAGAAGATGGCGCTGGCGGCGAGCCGCGCGGGGAGAAGGTCACGTCGCATCATCGGGTCTTCCTAACCCGAATACCGGGAAACTGCATCCGCCTATCGGACGATGGCAGCCCGACAGTTCGGGAGGGCTGCCGGTCTCAATCGATCACGAGGCGGGCGGGGCCGTCCGCCGTTTCGACCTTCCGGTAGAAGCAGGAGCGGCGCCCGGTGTGACAGCAGCCGCCGTCGCCTGCGACCTGAACCTTCAGCAGCAGGGCGTCCTGGTCGCAGTCGATCCGCAGCTCCCTGACCGTCTGGATCTGCCCGCTGGTCGCACCCTTGTGCCAGAGTTCCCCGCGCGAACGGGACCAGTACCAGGCTTCGCCCGTCTCGATGGTCCGCGCCAGGGCTTCGGCATTCATGTGGGCGACCATGAGGATCTCGCCGGTGGCGGCATCGGTGGTGACGCAGGTGATCAGCCCATCCGGCCCAAAGCGCGGCGACAGGACGGTCCCTTCCTCAAGTTCGGTCTTGGAGCCAGGGGGAGGGAAGGGACTGGACGGCGATACGCTCATGGGAAGTCTTTAGCTCCGGCTGTTCCGCACGAGCGTCAGGAAACGCACCTGCTCGGCCGGATCTTCCTTGAAGATTCCCGTGAACTGTGTGGTGAGCGTCAGGGCGCCTGCCTTCTGGATGCCGCGCATGGACATGCACATGTGCTCGGCCTCGATCATCACCGCCACCCCGCGCGGCTCCAGGGCGTCGACCATCGCCCTGGCGATCTGGGAGGTCATCGTCTCCTGAGTCTGCAGCCGGCGGGCATAGGCGTCCACGAGACGGGCGAGCTTGGACAGCCCGACGACGCCCTTGGTGGGGTAATAAGCCACATGCGCGACGCCGTAGAACGGCACCATGTGATGCTCGCAATGGGAGTAGAAGGGGATGTCGCGCACGAGCACGATGTCGTCGTAGCCTTCGACCTCGGCGAAGATCTTGTCGAGAATTTCCGAGGGATCCTCGCTGTAACCGGAGTAGAATTCGCGGAATGCCTTGACGACGCGCTTGGGCGTATCCTGCAGGCCTTCACGGCTCGGATCGTCACCTGCCCAGCGAAGCAGGGTGCGAACGGCCGCTTCTGCTTCTTCCCGGGTCGGAGATGTCACGGGCTTGTCGGCAGCGGTCGTCAGCCGCGTGGACAAGGACTTAACCACATCACTCACGTGGAGCCTCTTTTCTCAACGTTGCACCGAGGAAGCTTGGCTGCCCGGCAGTTTCTAATTTCTTTCCAACAAGCGCCAAACCGGCCAATGTCGCAGAACTTTGTCACAGCGCTTATATAGACATATGAGCACATTCCCAACCGTCATGTCATGAGACGAAATGCTGAATGAGATCTACAGCCGGCGCATTCTCGAACTGGCCGCCGATATCCCGCATCTGGGGCAGCTGCCCGCACCCGATGCGTCCGCGACGGCACGATCCAAGCTATGCGGCTCGACCGTCACGGTCTACCTCAAGCTTGACGGCAATGTCGTGACGGCTTTTGCCCATGACGTAAAGGCCTGCGCCCTCGGCCAGGCTTCGTCGTCTATCATGGGGCGGAATATAATCGGCGCGACCATAGAGGAGCTTCGCGAGGTCCGCGATGCGGCAAGTCGTCTGCTGAAATCCGACGGAGAGGCCCCCCAGGGGAAGTGGGAAGACCTCAAGGTCTTGGAGCCCCTGCGAGACTACAAGGCGCGCCACGCCTCGATCCTGCTCACATTCGATGCGGTCGTCGATGCGCTCAAACAGATCGAGGCCCGGCGGACAGAGAGCGCTGGATAGATGCTTCAGGCCGGGAGCAGCACCGGCTGCCCGCGCCGCGCAATTCGCTCGCGGTCGTCATGAGAGCCGTAGTGGCGATCCAGGGTCCGGGCCGCGCTTGCCCAGTCGGCCATGGTCTGGATCGCTTCCATCTGGCCGGCGACGAACGGATCCGAACGCCACGCCCGTACCCGTGGCCAGAGAACGTCCAGGGGCTCGTCGAGAATATTGCCGACCTTCGCCTCGTAGATCGGAAAAGCGCGAAGCGCTCCATCGGGCTCGATATGAAGGATATCCAGATCGACAGCGCTCACATCCGGCTGGGGCAGAAAATATCGTACGTCCGTTACGGAGATATCGATGCCGCTGCCTTCACGGGCGGCAAGGCGACGACCGACATCGATCAGATCGACCAGTTCCTGGATGGACAGAAGCTCGGTCGCTTCAAATTCCGGCTCGGCGGCCAGACCCGACGGAATGACCGCCCCGAAGCGAATGAAGTCGAGGTTCGGGAACCGTTTGACGGCGGCCGATACGAACCGCTCCAGATCCGCCTCATTCGCGCCCGAGCGGGTCAGGGTATAGTCGATCCCGAGCGTGTAGCTGGCCTGCCCGGCTGCCTTGCGCTCATCCTTCACGCGATGAAGAATGTCCAGCGCTTTCATCCCACGTTCGAATGCGCCGTCCCGCCCGCGGATCGCATCGTGGATGGCCGCGTCCGCGCCATCGATGCTGACCGCCACGCTCGAGACCGCATCCGCGAGCGCGAGGGCCGTCCGCTCCGGCATAGACCAGCCGCTCGTGAAGACCGTCACGGCAACACCCGCATCATGCAGCCGCTTCATGGCATCGACGGCCCAGCGAACCGACAGGGGTTCACCGCCGCTGATTGACACTTTCTTCGCTTGCGCCGAGAGGATCGTGTCGATGACCCGCATGGCGTCATCCCGATCGAGGGTGCGAGCCGGCCGCCGTCCAGATTCCGTATAGCAATGCGTGCATCTCAGCGGGCAGGCATAGGTAATATCCCAGATGAACTTTCCGATCTTCACCGTCATTGTATGGGCCCAAACTGCCGCTATGCGGCTTGGCAAGCATCTTTGAAATACAATGAAGTATCATTGCGTCGGCATTCTCGTACAACGGAGCACAGGTTGCGTGTCACAAGGCATTTTAAGCGTCGTGATTGTTGCTCTTTCTGGATGAAACGTTGCGTGAACGGCACGTTATGATTGCAGATGCTGTTTGAGTCAGGTTGTCAGGTCGAGAGGTAAAGGTGAAAGGCAGTCCACACAGGGCAACGGAAGGGCATCTGTCCCGCAGGGTCGCTCACGTGGCGATCCGCTCCTATCAGCTCACCCTTTCGGGACTGATCGGCCGTCAATGCCGGCACCTGCCGTCCTGTTCGGAATACACCGACGAGGCGATCCAGCGGCATGGCTTCTGGCCGGGCGGGTGGATGGGGCTCGCCCGCATCTGCCGCTGCGGTCCCTTCGGGACCCATGGGCTCGATCTGGTGCCCGAAACATTGCCCGAAGGCTCCGCCTGGTATAAGCCCTGGGCCTATGGTCGGTGGCGGGGCGTCAACGCTCCCCCGATTACATGCGATCCGGTCGAACCTGACGGCGGCTGATTTCGCCTTGTCCAACAAACCGTCGGCCCCGCTTACCTGCTCCGTTGGCAGGAGTGAGCCAGGAGAAACATTCGATGATCACCCTGACATTTCCCGATGGCGCCCAGCGCCAGTACGAATCCGGCATCACCGGCCGCGAGATCGTGGACGGCATCGCCAAGTCGCTGGCCAAGCGCACAATCGCCATGGCGCTCGACGGGACGGTCGCCGATCTCGCCGATCCGATCACCCGCGATGCCAAGATCGAATTTCTGAACCGCGAAGATCCCCGCGCCCTGGAGCTGATCCGGCACGATGCCGCGCACGTGCTCGCCGAAGCCGTGCAGGAGCTGTTTCCCGGCACCCAGGTGACCATCGGTCCCGTGATCGAGAACGGTTTCTATTACGACTTCGCCCGCAACGAGCCTTTCACGCCCGAGGACTTCCCGGCCATCGAGGCGAAGATGCGCGAGATCATCGCGCGCGACAAACCTTTCACCAAGGAAGTCTGGAGCCGCGACAAGGCCAAGCAGGTGTTCGCCGAGAAGGGTGAGGCCTACAAGGTCGAGCTCGTGGATGCGATTCCGGAAGGCCAGGATCTCAAGATCTACTTCCAGGGCGACTGGTTCGACCTCTGCCGCGGCCCGCACATGAGCTCAACAGGCAAGATCGGCAACGCCTTCAAGCTCATGAAGGTGGCGGGCGCCTATTGGCGCGGCGACTCGAACAACGCCATGCTGACCCGCATCTACGCGACCGCCTGGGCGAACCAGGAGGACCTCGACAACTATATCCGCCAGCTCGAGGAAGCGGAGAAGCGCGACCACCGCCGCCTGGGCCGCGAGATGGACCTGTTCCATTTCCAGGAGGAGGGGCCGGGCGTCGTGTTCTGGCACCCGAAGGGCTGGACGGTGTTCCAGGAACTCATCTCCTACATGCGCCGCCGCCTGAAGGGCACCTATCAGGAGGTCAACGCGCCGCAGATCCTCGACAAGGCTCTCTGGGAAACCTCGGGCCACTGGGGTTGGTACCGCGAGAACATGTTCGCGACCCAGACCGAGGACGAGCGCGTCTTCGCCATCAAGCCGATGAACTGCCCGGGCCACGTGCAGATCTTCAAGCACGGCCTGAAGTCCTATCGCGACCTGCCGCTGCGCCTCGCGGAGTTCGGCAACGTGCATCGCTACGAGCCGTCGGGCGCGCTGCACGGCCTCATGCGCGTGCGCGGTTTCACGCAGGACGACGCGCACATCTTCTGCACGGAAGACCAGCTCGCCGCCGAGTGCCTGAAGATCAACGACCTGATCCTCTCCACTTACGCCGATTTCGGCTTCGACGAGATCGTCGTGAAGCTCTCGACCCGTCCCGAGAAGCGCGTCGGCACCGACGAGATGTGGGATCACGCGGAAGACGTGATGACCCGCGTCCTCAAACAGATCGAGGACCAGTCCGGCGGACGCATCCAGACATCGATCAATCCGGGCGAGGGCGCGTTCTACGGGCCGAAGTTCGAGTACGTGCTGCGCGACGCCATCGGCCGCGACTGGCAGTGCGGCACCACGCAGGTGGACTTCAACCTGCCGGAGCGGTTCGGCGCGTTCTATGTCGATGCGGACGGTCAGAAGAAGACGCCCGTCATGGTGCATCGCGCGATCTGCGGCTCCATGGAGCGCTTCACCGGCATCCTGATCGAGCATTTCGCCGGTCACTTCCCGCTCTGGCTCGCGCCGGTGCAGGCGGTGGTCGCCACCATCACGTCCGAGGGCGATGAATACGCCATGGAAGTGGTGCGCGCCGCCGAGGCTGCGGGCCTTCGCGTGGAGGCGGATCTTCGCAACGAGAAGATCAACTACAAGGTCCGTGAGCATTCGCTCGTGAAGGTGCCGGTGCTTCTCGTGGTGGGCCGCAAGGAGGCCGCCGAGCGCACGGTCTCGATCCGCCGCCTGGGCAGTCCCAACCAGCAGACCATGACCCTCGAAGAGGCCCTGAAGGTTCTCGCCGCCGAGGCCGTCACTCCCGACCGCCGACGCCAGGCGAAGGCCGTGTCGGAGCCGGAAGGCCACGCCACGCTCGACGGTCATCACGTGGTCGAGCGGACGGTGGCGTAAAATCTGATCGCATGATTGAAAGGCGGCGCTTCTGAAATGAGGCGCTGCCTTTTTTGATCGTTCGATTTTTCTCAAGTCATGGCCGGCCTTGTGCCGGCTATCTCAATAAGGTGAAGCTCGGCGCTTCATACAATCGAGATCACCGGCACAAGGCCGGTGATGACGAAGGTGTGCATGTTCAGACGGATCAGCTCGTCTGCCGCTGTCGTCCCGTCGTGCGTCCGCCCGGAGCCGTACCGGCCGCTGTTCCCGCCGTGCCGCTGCCGGGATTGCCTGTCGCCGCACCTGCGTCACCGGCCTCTGTTCCCGTGGCATGAGCTCCCTGACGCTGACCGACGCGCAGGTTGTTCTGCACATGGCTCACGCCCGATACGGATTCCGCCAGATCCTCGGCGCGCCGCTTCTCGTTGCGGTCGCGGACGGTGCCGGTGAGGGTCACTTCCCGGTTCTGGACCTGAATCTCGATCTCGGAGGCATCGATCATGGCATCGTCGGTGAGGCGCTCGCTGATGTCTTCGCGGATGCGCTCGTCCGAGCGCTGATAGCCTTTCGGGCCACGCCCCTGATGCTCGCCCCGGCGAACCTCGCCGCGGCTGGCGGTGGCGTCGTTGCCGAAGCGGGTGTTGCCCGGGCCCATGCCGTAATTGCTGTGATCCCGCGGCTCGTTCACGAGGCTCCAGGTGCGTTCGCGGCCCTGCATGCGGCGATCGTCCTCGTTGCTGTCGTCGCCCGGACGCGCACGTTCGCCGGTGATCGTGGAAGCACCGAAGCGCTTCGGATGGTAGCCCCGGCCGGCGGAGCCGCGTCCCGCATATTCGTCGCCGTAGCTCTGGTAGCCCTCGCCGCCGAAGCCGCCGCGCATGCGGGCGTTGCGGGCACCTTCCTCGCCGGGATAGCCGAAGCTTCCGAAGGCGGCACGCACATCGTCCTCCTCACGGAAGCGGAATGCCTCGCGGCCAGGATTGCGGGAGCGCTCGTCGCGTCCGCGCCTGTCGTCGTGGTAGTCGTGCGGGCGATGTCGCCAGTCGTCATCGTCGTTCCTCAGCCGACGATCCAGCTCGCGGCGCTCGTCGCCCGTCAGACGGGCTTGTCCGCCGCCTCGGGTCTGGTCGGCCCGGGCGGATGTCGGGGTGCCGGTCCGGTCCGGTTCGGAGGGCGTGGAGATGCGGTGCAGCGCACGGGAAGCATCGCCTTCGCGATCCGTCGCGAGATCGCCCAGCGCCACGATGCCGACGAGGTGCTTGTCGTGATCGACCACCGGCAGGCGGCGGATCTGGTGGTCGCTCATCAGCTCCACGATGTGGCCGACATCGTCGTCATCGAAGCACCACCAGATATTATCGGACATGACATCCCGCACGCGGGTCGTGTCGGGAGGGAGGCCGGCGGCCGTCGCCCGGACGGTGATGTCCCGGTCGGTCACCATGCCTTGCAGGCGCCGTCCGTCGCAGACGGGCAGCACGCCGACATTCATCTCGTCCATGAGACGCGCCGCTTCCTGGATGGTCCTGTCCGGACTCACCACGCGGACGTTGCGGGTCATGATCTCTGCGATTTTCATGAGCTTCCTCTCCAGCAAGGTCACGCCTTGGGAGTTCAGGCTCATGGGCGGCGCGACCGGTGACAAAGCCTCGGACCCAAAAGTGGACACCACTTTTGGGATTGATCCGATGCTTCTATTTTAAACTTGCGCATCGTTCGGGCCGGAAAACCGGGTCCACTTTTCCGCACGATGCGCGAGCTTCCGGTCAATGCCGCCGGGAGGGAAAGGTTCAGCGATCTCAAGGAGTGGCGATGATCTCGATATCGCGGTCGAGGCCGCTCTCGACCTTGAACTCGCGGGTATAGACCTTGCCCTCGTGGCGAGCGATCAGGACGTATTCGCCTTCCGCCAGAGTGACGGAGGGAAAGGCGCCGATGGCCTCGCGGATCACGTCGCCGCCCGGGGTGAGTACGCTGAAGGCCGTGCCGGCGAAGGCCTCGCCGCCGGCGGATCCGACGAGCTTCAGCGTCACGGTGGCGGCGCGATGGTTGAGGGTCGCTTCCGTGACGCGCCCCGATTCCACCTTCAGGTCGCTGCGCATGATGGCGTTGGCATCGCCGTAGGTGGAGACCACGTGATAGGTGCCCTCGGGCAGGCGGATCATATCGTTGGCCTTGGCATCGGCGATCACGAGACGGCCTTCGGAATTCTGCGCCTCCGGCACGTAGACGGAGAAGGAGAGACGGTTCGTCGGAATGGGGCTTCCGCTCACGGCGCCCTTGAGCTGAAGGGCTCCGGCATTGATGACGAGCCGCTCGTTGAGGTTGCCCCGCTGCACGCTGATCCGCTTCGAGGCGCTCGCGAAACCGTAAGCCACGTGGATGATGTAGTTGCCGGGCGAGAGGGTGAAGCTCGGCATGGGACTGGTGGAACGGGCGATGATATTGGGCTGGGACGCATCCCCGCGATCCTCGAAGATGCGCCACACCAGCCCCGAGCGGATCGGCTCGTTGCTTCCCGCGAAGGCCGCCCCGGTGTTCAGCATCACCTGCCCGAGGGAGAGCGCAGGGAGGTTCTGCGACATGGACGGCACGGCGGGGGACTGGGCCAAGGCCGGACCGGCAGCGATCAAGCTGAGCAGGCCGAGGATGGAAAAGAGTTGTCTTGCAAATAGAGGCATCGGCTGAAATGGGTTCTCATGGGAGCGGCGAAGCAATCGCCGTCTGAATCCGCTTCTCCTCGCTTTTGACGAGATCGGAGGCGGCCGCAACCAGATTCTCGAGCGACATCGGCCGGAAATGAAACTCGACCCGGTGGCGTCCGGGACCGACCTCGACTCCTCGGAACAGGAGATTGGCGCGCAGGATCGGCCGGCGCTCGCCATCGACCCAGGCCTCCCAGCCGGGATAATTGATGTCGTGCAGCACCAATATGCCGTTGTCGCTGCTCTCGACATCGAGCGCGACCGAGTTCCGCATGTAGCTGATGATGCGCGCTTCTCCCTTGGGTTCATCGGGAGCGGTACCGGCCGCTTGGTAAGAAGCCTTGAGCCGCGGCATGCTGTCGGTGTCGATGAGGGCTTCCGTCTCGCGGTTGAACTCCGGCAGCTCGTCCTCGCCCAGCACGGCCTCGGAATCAACGGGCGTGGCATGATGGGCCACATAGGCGCGCGGAACGGAGGTGTTCAGGCGGTAGATCCACATCCGCCCGGTGCCATAGACGATCTCGGCATCGGTCAGGCGCGGGAAATGGCGCGGCAGCTTCTCCACGGGCCGGTCGAGCACGACATAGTCGAGGCCCAGAAGGCTGGCGAGCTCACAATTGTAGCCCCTGAAGCTCGTCGGGAAGCTGCGCAGGTTGGGATCTTCCGCGTTCTCGCCGGGACCGATGGCGCGCTCGTAATCGGCAAGACGCAAGGGGTTGTAGCCGATGGTGTCCTCGATCCCGAGAACCATAGAGGCGTTCTGCCAGGCTCCCTGCAGGCCGAGGATCTCGACGCGGGGATACTCGCCCCTCGCATGCCGGTCGGCGAGCTCGCGCTTGAGGATCTGCAGGCCCTGCAGTTGCTCCGGCGGGAGCTTGGTGAAGATCGTGTAGCGCTCGGCGGGCTCCGCATTCAGGGCCGACGCCGCATGACGCCCGATCAGCTCCGCGCCCGTCAGGGTCACCAGCACGAGGGCGATGGCCTCGCGCCAGCGGGACGCGCCGCTCATCCTCGTGATGGCCACGATGGCCAGTGTCGCCACGGCAAGGCTGACACCGATCTCGGTCAGGGCCGGGGAGACGAACCCGCCCTTGATGGCAAAGGCCATGGCGCTGGCGGCGGCGGCGACCACCAGGCCCATGGCCAGGAGCGGCAGGGCCGCCCAGAGCCGGCCGAGGGTCGCCCGCTTCCATTGCGGCACGCCTTCCGTCGCGTAGCGGTGGACGAGATAGCCAGCCGCGAAGGCCAGGGCGATGTTGATCAGGAAGGTCGCGTCGGCCGGCCGGCGGTAGAGGTCCACGCCCGGCAGGTGATCGAAGATCACGACGAAGCCCGGTGTGTAGCGCCCGAGCGCATAGAGCGTCGCCGCGATACCCATGACGAGGAAGAAGCGGAACTCACGGCCGAACAGGCGCCCGCCCGCCACCCCGTGCCAGAGCAGGAAGAGGGCCGGGATCGTGCCGATGAACAGGTAGTTGGTCGCCCGGTCGGTCCAGGTTCCCTCGGAGAGGCTATGCCAGTCCGGTCCCCAATAATCGTAGGTCCAGCGCAGGGAGCCGAAGACGTTGCCGAACACGATCGTCGCCAGGCTCTCCGGCGGCAGGGACCCCATGGCCGCCACGCCGAACCCGAAGGAGGGCCGGGTCGAGGTGGCGAGGAACTGCATCGTCAGCACGATCGGGACGGCCAGAAGCGTGCCGCCGATCAGCCCCATGAAGAGCAGGAGACCGAGGCGGGATTGGAGATAGGCCAGTGATCGAGGCGCCGCCCAGATCCGCTGCGCGGCCAGCGCGATGAGCGTGAGGCCGCAGAGGAAGGCGACCTGATCGCGCCCGATGACCATCATGGCCGCGCTGAGGGCGAAGAGCAGACCGTAACGGTAGGAGCGGCGGTCCAGGGCTTCCTCCAGGAGCCAGAAGGCGAGCGGGAAGAACCCGTAGCTGAAGATGATGCCGGTATGCTGGAGCCGGGCCGTGGCCGAACCGCCGAGCATGAAGACCAGGGCGGCCACGACGGCGCCCGCCGGATGCCATCCCCGGCGGCGGAACAGGGGCACGAAAGCCAGGGCCCCGGGGAGGAAATGGGCGAAGACGACTACGTCGAAGAGCTGCATGGACGGCTCCGGGACGAGCCATCCGAACAGAAGCATAGTGGGCGTGAACAGCAGGGATTGAGGGTCGGCCGCCGAGGGATGCCCGCCGAAATGGTAGGGGTTCCAGAGGGGCAGCTCCCCATGGGCGAGTGCGCTGCCCAGGTAGCGCAGGGTCGGATAGAACTGGTTCTTCGAGTCCCAGGGAACGACGGTCCCGGTCAGGGGCCAGATGGACATTGCGAGCGCCCAGGCCGCCAGGATCAGGGCGAATGCCGTGAGCGTCCGGCGCTGCGACCAGGTTGGCAGGGAAGCTGGACTATCCAGTCCTGAAATCGATGTCTGCATTGCTCTCAACGCGGCGTCCCGCCAACCCATTTCTCGTCATGGGACCCATCAGCCGGCCTGCCTGCGCATGCCCCTAGGTCCGCCATGGTTTGAAACCTGCTTGGCGTCTGACCGCACTCCCCCTATACATCCGCTGCTGTTTCTTTTGTTCAGCGATGCTTCTTCGGGATGCCCGCGCTTCCTCAAACGCAGCAAGACGGCGAGACGATGGCAAGCCGGGGCTTTCCTGACCTGCCGCCTTTAGGCATCCATCTACATTGTTCCACATTATTCAAGCCGGATGAAGATCCCATGAATGATAGTATCTCCCGCCTTCTGCAGCGCCGCTCCGTCCCTCCGCGCTGGCTGGGCGAGCCGGGGCCGTCCGAGCAGGAGGTCGAAACGCTTCTTAAGGTCGCATCCCGGGTCCCGGACCACGGCAAGCTCGTTCCCTGGCGCTTCATCCTGATCCAGGGCGAGGGGCGCGGGCGCCTCGGCGAGGTGCTGGCTGCCATCTTCCAGGCGGACAATCCGGGTGCCGGCGCCGAGCAACTCGCAGTCGAGCGGGAGCGCTTTACGAACGCCCCCCTGGTCGTCGCGGTGGTGTCCCGCGTGGTGCCGCATGCGAAGATCCCGGACTGGGAGCAGGTTCTCTCCGCGGGGGCGGTCTGCATGAACCTTCTCGTCGGGGCCACCGCTCTCGGCTATGGCGCATCCTGGCTCTCGGGCTGGGCCGCGTTCGACCGGCGCGTGCTGGATGCCCTGGGGCTCAAGCCCCATGAGCGGATCGCAGGCTTCGTCCATATCGGCACGGCCAAGGAGACGCCG
This sequence comes from Microvirga sp. 2MCAF35, assembly GCF_052115545.1. Lineage (NCBI taxonomy): Bacteria > Pseudomonadati > Pseudomonadota > Alphaproteobacteria > Hyphomicrobiales > Methylobacteriaceae > Microvirga > Microvirga sp. 2MCAF35. Next base: position 184,664 of record NZ_JBFRGW010000002.1, on the reverse strand, counting down.
ACCGACCGCGACCGGCCCAACCTCGCGGACATCGTGACGCGGTACTGACACATCCGCCGGGGAATCCCACTTCATGTTTTACGAAACCTCGACCAACGCCCACGGCCTTCCGCACGATCCGTTCAAGGCCATCGTCACGCCCCGGCCCATCGGCTGGATCACCACCATGAGTGCGAAAGGGGAGGTGAACCTTTCGCCCTATTCGTTCTTCAATGCCGTGTCGGAGCGCCCGCCCATGGTGGCGTTCTCGTCCGCAGGCAGGAAGGATGCGCTCACCTTCGTCGAGGAGACGGGCGAGTTTGTCTGCAATCTGGCGACCTATGACCTGCGCGAGCAGATGAACGCCACGTCGGCCGCTCTGCAGCGCGGGGAGAACGAGATGGACCATGCGGGCCTGAAATCCGCCCCCTCCCGACTCGTGAAGCCGCCACGGGTGGCCGACGCCCTCGCGGCGCTCGAATGCAAGTGGCTTCAGACCGTGCCGCTCAATCCTCTCGGCGGCGGCGACCCGTCCTATTACCTCGTGATCGGGCAGGTCGTCGGAATCCATATCGACGACCGCTACGTCGTGAACGGCCTCGTCGACACCGCCGCCATGCGCCCCATCGCCCGCTCGGGCTACCGGGACTACTTCGTGGCGACGCCGGAGACCAAGTTCGCGATGACGAGGCCTGGGGGCTGAACCCGGCGCATCGCGCGGACCCGATGTTCGCGCTGAGCCAAATCCCAAAAGAAAAAAACGCGGCCCGGAGGCCGCGTTTTCATGTTGGCGTGAAGTTCAGATCGCCTCAGTCGAACCTGCCGCTCGCATGGGCCAGCATGGTGTAGACCTTGCCGGTCTCCGACGTGAGATAGGTCTTCGTCAGCATGGAGTCGCGGTCGTCGCGGGAGACTTCCGACAGCAGGCGCTCGAACTCTTCCACGTACCGGTCCACGGTCTGCCGGAACTCGTCGTCGCGACGGTACTTGCGGCGGATCTCGTCGAAGGTCTGCTGGCCCTGCAGGGTGTAGAGGCGGCGGGTGAACACGTTGCTCTCGCCGCGGCGATAGCGGTCCCACAGCTCGACGGCCGCGTCGTGATCGATCATCCGGGCGATGTCGACCGAGATCGAATCCAGGGATTCGAGGCTGTTGGTGCGGGCGCGGTCGGCACGGGCCGGCGCGCGGGCGGGCTCCATGGCCTCCTCGTCGCGGGAGGCGCGGTTCAGGAGATCCGACAGCCAGCCGCCGCGATTGGCGGCGTCGCGGGCGGGCGCCTCCTCCCGGCGCGGAGCCGGACGCTCGGCCGCGGGCTGAGCCGGGCGGGCGGGGGCCGGAGCCGGGGCGGGCGCAGGCGCAGGGGTCGGAGCAGGAGCAGGAGCAGGCTTGGGCTCGGCCTGACGGGCCACCGTCGGGGCCGGGGCAGGCGCGGGGGCCGGATTCTGCGCGATCCGCTGCTCGACCGCAGCCGCGACTGCCGCCATGGTGGCGGCGACCGGCGTCTCGTTGACGGCGGCCTTGCGCGGCTGGGCAGCGGGTGCTGCATCCACCAGGCGGTTGGAGCGCGACACCAGGGCGGACAGCTCGTTGAGAGCCTTGATCTGGTCGGCGACGACGCGGCGCATGTTGGCGCTGGCTTCCTGCGTCTCCTGCGGCAGTTCCACGACGCCGCGGCGGAGTTCGGCGCGGGTGGCTTCCAGCTCGCGCTGGATCTGGCCCGTCATGCCGCGCAGATCGCCCATCGTGTCGCGGAACTTCGCGGTGGCGTTGCCGAGCGCCTCGGCCATTTCGGCCGCGGCCTGCTCGTAGCTGGCGCGCAGAGCAGCGGCCGTACGGGCGCTTTCCTCGCCCGTGCTGGTGCGGATGCGCTCGAACTGCTCGCCGATGGCGTTCGTCGCCGTATCCGCGGTCGCGGCCAGGATCGAGCCGAGCTGGCGCGCCTTCGCGTCGGCGTTCTCGAGGGAACCTTCCAGCAGGGTCGTGAAGGAGCGGGTGACGGATTCCAGATCCTGCGACCGCTCGGTGATCCGACCGAGAAGCTCATCCAGGGCCTGCTGGCGGCTGGACAGGGCGTCGCTCATGCGGGCCTCGACACGCTCCAGCGCGCTCGTGGCCTCGGTGAGGGTGCGCATCTGCTCAGTGGTGGTGTCTGTCAGCGTGCGACCGCGCTCCTCGAGGCTCTGGGCCAGGTCCATAGCCTGCTGGATGGCCCCGGAGGACACGCTGCGCAGGGCGTCGACCTGATCGGCTACCTGGTCGGAGGCGCGTCCCGTCTGGGTGGCGATCTCCGCGAGCAGCGACTCGATGTGCTGGACGCGTCCGGCAAGCCCATCCTCGACGGCGCCGAGATTGCTGCTGGCGGACGCCGCGACCTGCTGGAGCAGCCGGTTGGCATCCTGCAGGCGGCCGAGCACGTCGGTGAGTTCGCCGCGCAGACGGTCGCTGGTGCCGGTGAGGGTTGCGACGGTCTGTTGAGTGCCCACGTCGAGGGCGCTGCGCATCGCCTCCGTCGACTGCATGTAGGAGGCGGTCAGCTCCATGGTGCGCTCCTGGAGAGAGGAGAGCAGGGTGCTGCTGCGGTCCTGCAGGCTGTCGATGACGGCCGTGCTGCGCTCTTCGAGGGTGCGCAGGGTCGTGTCGCTGATGGCGGCGACTTCGCGGCCGATCACCTCGCCACGGTTGCCGAGGTTCTCGACGAGGGACGCGCCTTCCGTATCGAAGATCGAGCGGATCTCGCCGATGCGGCTGGTGAGCGAGCCGAGAACGGCCTGTCCGCGCTCGTCGATGGTCTCGGCAACGCCGCTGAGGCGGTTCACGACCCGGTCTTCAAGCATCGTGACGCTCTGGTCGAGAGCGTTGGCGATTTCCTCGGCGCGGCTTCCCAGGGTCTGGTTGATCTCAAAAGCGCGGGCGCCCAGGGTTTCCGTGATCTCGTCGGAGCGGCTGCCGAGAACCTCGTTGATCGTCGCGATCCGGCTGTCGAGGGTTTCGCCGATCTGCTCGGCCCTGGAGGACAGTGTATCGGCAATCGCGTTGGTCTTGGCGGTGATCGCCTGGCTGATCTCGTCGACGCGCTCCTGGAGGGCGGTTGCCACGTCGCGTCCGCCTTCGGCCATGACGCGGGCCATCTCGCCAGTGCGAACGACCAAAGCCTCGTTGAGGGCCGTGGAGCGGGCACCGAGAACGGTGTCGACCCGCTCGACGATGGTGTCGAAATTGACCGTGATCTCAGAGCTGCGCCGCGAGGCGTGCTCTTCAAGGGCGGTGAGCTGCGTCTCGATGGCGGTGGTCGCTTCGCGGGCGCGCTCGGCGAATGTTTCGGCCACGACCCGGCCCTGCACCGTGATGAGACGATCCATCTCCTCGAAGCGGCCGCTGATCGTCTCGGTCAGGCTGCCCACGTCGCGGGACATGCGCTCGGCCATCTCGCCGCCGCGGGCCATGACGCCCTCCAGAGCCGTGAGGCGAGAGCCGAGGACCTCTTCCATCTCCCGGGTGCGGGTATCGACCGTGGTGGACAGGGTTTCCGCCGTGCGGCTGAGCACATCGTTGACGCGCGATCCTTGGGACGCGATGGCGAGAACGATGTCCTTGGCGGTGGTTGCCAGACGGGTCTGAGCCTCGTCCGTGTGGAGGGAGAGCGTCTCCGAGAATTCCTTGCCGCGCGTTTCGAAAGCGGTGCGGAATTCCTCGACCTGGTTGCCCATGAGCAGCGAGACGCGCTCGCCGGCCTCGGTGAGGCTGGTCTCCAGGGCCTGTCCCTGAACGGTGACGGATTCGCTGACGCGCTGGCTCGCGGTCTCGAGGCGGCTCGCCAGATCCTCGACGCGGCTGCCGATGGATTCGTCGGCAAGGCGCACGGCACTCTCGAGCTGCTCGCGCACTTCACCGCCGCGCTCGCTGATCTCGCGCGTCACGTCGGCCGCCGTCGTAGCCAGGCGCTCGCGGAATTCGCTGCCGCGCAGCACGATCTCGTCGACGACGCCCGTTCCGGTCGTGGCGAGCTGCTCGCGCAGGGTGCTGCCGCGGGTCGCCAGCTCCTCGATCAGAGAGCCTGCCGTCAGGGCGAATTCCTCGCGCAGGGTGCTGCTGCTGGCCGTGAGCTCCTGAACGAGCGTGGCGCCGGTGGTCGAGAGCTGCTCGCGCACCTGCGTGCCACGGGTCGCGATCTCCTCGCCCACCAGGGCGCCTGCCGTTGCGATCTGGTCGCGCATTTCCGCCGTGCGGGCCGAGATGTCGTCGGCGATCACGCCGCCCGTGGCGGCCAGCTTCTCGGTGATCTCAGCTCCGCGCTGGGCGAAGCTGTCCTCGAGGCTGCGGGCCGTGTGTTCGAAGGCCTCACGCACATCGTTGCCCTGCTGGGCGAGGGCGTCGATCACGCCGCGGCCGGTTTCGGCGAGCGTGCGGGTGACTTGGCTCGCGCCGTCCTGCAGGTGGCGGGTCAGGAGGTCGCCGGTGCGCTCGAACGCGCCCGTGATGTCCTGTGCTTTGCTCTCAAGAGCGCTCGTGATGGTGGTGCCCACCTCCGAGATGCCGTTCTTGATCTCGTCGCTGGAGCCCGAGAGGCGCTCCACCAGTTCGACACCGCGACTCGCCATTTCCTCGACGACGCGCTCGCCGGCGCGGCCGAGAGCCTGGGTGATGTGATCGCCCTGCTGTTCAAGCGAGGCGGTGACTTTGTCGCCCGCGCCGCTGACGGCCGAAACGACACGCTCGCTGGCGCCGTCGAGATCTTGAATCAGGCTCTGGTGCACGCCCGTGATGGAGCCGCGCACGCGCTCCGCGTTCGACACGATGGCCTCGCGCTGCGCGACGAGTTCGTCGATGAGGGAGCGGATGCGGATCTCGTTGTCGGAATAGGCGCGCTCCAGCGTGGAGATCTCGCTGCGCACAAGGGTTTCGAGTTCGCCCGCGCGGGCCAGGGCCCGCTCGACGCCGTCGCCGACGGCGGCCACTTCACGGCGCACGGCCTGCGAAACGGACAGGACCGCATCGGTGGAGAAGTTTTCCGGCTGAGCCAGGCGCACGGCGACTTCGCCGACCGCACGGGCGACCAGCTTCATCTCCTGCGAGCGGACCGTGAGCATCGCGGCGATGAAGAACAGGAAGAGGGGCGCCACGAGACCGACGGCGCCGAGGGCCAGCTGCGAAGTCGAGAAGGTGGCGAGCAATTGCTCGGGGGTGGTGATGCCCTGCGTATAGACCAGGGCTCCAACTCCGCCGAGCCAGAGCAGGGAGGCGAGGGCGGCCATCCAGTAGGCGCGGCGGGAGGGGCGAACCTGAAGGGCCTGCAGCATCACGCCCACGTTCTGTCGATCGTCATTGGCAACGGCGCTCCGGTCGGGGGCGATGAAACCGGAGCGGGCCATGTCGTCGAGCCTGGGATCGTGGTCGTCGGCCTGGGCGGACAGGGAATCGGAACCGAGACCGAAGGGACCCCTGGTGAAGTCGTGATCGTCGATATCGGGCAGCTTGGGCTCTTCATAGGGCTTGTTGCCCGAGCGCTCCGGCGTGTGGATCACGAATGTCTCTTCGAGGTTGAGTGCCTGCTCGACAGCCGACAGGGCCGCCTCAGCCGGGTCCTTCATCTTCTTGTTCTCGGTCGCCATGATCCGCCCTCGTGACGCAACTGATGATGGTTGAAGCCGCTTCATTCCCTGAGAAACGAGGTGAATGCGTGGCCTCAACCGGCGCGGAACCCCATTCAAGGAATACCGCACGGTAATCTGTCATTTACCAAGCAAGTCTAGCGGCCGATCTGAAACAAGGAAACCCAATGTCCCCTGCCATCTGTGAACGTCGTTAACGGCTTGGTAACCTGCTCTACCAGGGAAAATTACGGCGAAAAGACGGCAGGTTTCGCGCCCATCTCTCGTCTTCCGGTGCAGTCTGTCATAAGTATGCGCCGACAAGCAGAGGTCCGCAATGATCAATATTACGTTCATCGATGCCGAAGGCACAGCCCGCACCGTCGAGGCGGAGGAGGGCTCCACCGTCATGGAAACCGCGATCCGCAACGGGATCCCGGGCATCGAGGCGGAGTGCGGGGGAGCCTGCTCCTGCGCGACCTGTCACGTCTATGTGGCCGAGGAATGGGAGGTTGCGACCGGCCAGCCTCAACCGATGGAAGAGGACATGCTCGACTTCGCTTACGACGTGCGCCCCAATTCGCGGCTTTCGTGTCAGATCCGTGTTCGGCCCGAACTCGACGGCCTCGTCGTTCATACTCCCACCCGCCAAGGCTGAATCTGGAGAAAGCCATGTTCAAGACGATCCTGGTCCCCGTCGATCTCGGTGAAGTGGAGGCGGCGCAGCCCGCCATCGGCAAGGCCGTCGAGCTTGCGAATGCGTCGGGCGGCACCCTGCGCCTGATCTATGTGCGCGCCATCGTGCCCGTCACCTATATGGAATTCATGCCGCCGACCTTCGACGACGAGCAGCAGGGCGAGGCGGAGAGGAAGCTGGCCGAACTCGCCGCCAAGGTGGCCCTCCCGGCCGAACGCGTCTCCGCCGTCGTGCGGCTCGGTTCGGTCTACAACGAGGTTCTGGACGAGGCCGAGAAGACGGGCGCCGATCTCGTGGTGATCGGCTCTCACCGGCCGACAATGGCGACCTACCTCCTCGGCTCCAACGCCGCCACCATCGTGCGACACGCCAGGTGCTCGGTGCTGGTGGTGCGGGCCTGAGCTACAATTCTCACGCTGTCATGGTCGGGCTTGTCCCGGCCATCCCGTTGCCATGAAATGCCGTGCCTTTCCGATCGAGATCACCGGCCTTGTGCCGGTGATGACGCGGGGAGCGGAACGTCTCCTCCTTAAGGAGCCTTCGGCAAAAGCTCCGCCGGCAACTCTCCGGCCCGGAAGGGGCGGGGCTTGTTGAGACGGATCATCGGCTCGATCTGCCAAATCCCCACGACGGCGAAGAGCGCGCCCAGCAGGGCGACGCCGGTCGCTCCCATCCGAAGGGCCTGCCAGATCATGACGGCCATGGCCAGCAGCGACGCGACGGCCAGGGCCGAGGTGGGCAGCCAAAGTCCCATGGGCTTTCCCGCCAAGAACCGCGCCTGCGGATTGGCCCGTGCGATGGCCTCGCAGAGAGCCTGGGTGAAGCCTCGGTATTCCTGGGTCAGTTCCCGCGCCTCGACCAGACTCTTCCAGTTCAGCGAACTGAACGTGAAGGCCTTGCCGTCCTTCATGGTCACTTTCGTGCGGAACGACTTTTGCGCCAGCCGGCCGGGTTCGAAGGTCATGCGCACGGTTTCGACGGCGCCGAGCTGGACCTCGCGTACCTTGCGGCCGGAATCCACCGTGAGCTTTTCGCCCTTGAGCAGGAAGGAAATCGGTCCGCCGAAGGGCTTGGGGCTATGGGTGTAGGTCTGGGTCATGCGGCTTCTTAGCTGCGCACTGGTGTTTCGGCAAACGATGAAACCTACCGCACCAATTCGCGCATCGCGTGATCGATGCCTTCGAGGTTGAGCGGGTACATCCGCTCGCCGAAGACCTGCCGGATCAGGCCGATGGAGTGGGTGTAGCCCCAATGCGGCTGCGGCACCGGGTTCAGCCACACGGCTTTCGGGAAATGGTCGAGGATGCGCCGGAGCCAGGCTTGGCCGGGCTCCTCGTTCCAGTGCTCCACCGAGCCGCCGGGATGCGTCACCTCGTAGGGACTCATGGAAGCGTCACCCACGAAGACGACCCGGTAATCGGACGGATAGGTGCGGATCACGTCGAGGGTGGGGATCACCTCGTTGAAGCGCCGGCGGTTCTCCTTCCACAGGTTCTCGTAGACGCAGTTGTGGAAGTAAAAGTGCTCGAAATGCTTGAACTCGAGCCGTGCCGCCGAGAACAGCTCCTCGGCGATCTCGATGTGCCAGTCCATCGAGCCGCCCACGTCGAGAAAGAGCAGCACCTTCACGGCATTGCGGCGCTCCGGGCGCAGGCGCACATCCAGATAGCCCTTGTGGGCGCTCTCGTGGATCGTCTCGTCGAGGTCGAGCTCTTCCGCCGAACCGGTGCGGGCGAAGCGGCGCAGTCGGCGCAGGGCGATGCGCATGTTGCGCACGCCGAGCTCGACGCTGTCGTCGAAATCCTTGAACTCGCGCTTGTCCCACACCTTCACGGCGCGGAAATTGCGGTTCTTGTCCTGACCGATGCGGACGCCTTCCGGGTTGTAGCCATAGGCGCCGTAGGGCGAGGTTCCGGCCGTGCCGATCCATTTGTTGCCGCCCTGGTGGCGGCCCTTCTGCTCCTTGAGGCGCTCCTTCAGGTTCTCCCAAAGCATCTCCCAGCCCATGGCGTCGATCTGCTTCTTCTCCTCGTCCGTGAGGTAGCGCTCGGCGAGCTTGCGCAGCCATTCCTCCGGAATCCCGGTGGCGTCGACCGCGTGGCCCATGCTCTCGATGCCCTTGAACACATGGGCGAAGACCTGGTCGAAACGGTCGAAATGCCGCTCGTCCTTCACGAGGCAGACGCGGGAGAGATAGTAGAATTCCTCGACTCTCTTATCGGCGAGGTCCCGGTCGAGCGCCTCCAGCAGGGACAGGTATTCGCGGAACGAGACCGGCACCTTGGCCGCGCGCAGTTCTGTGAAGAAGGTCAGGAACATCGGGTCAGTGTCCGACAAACCCTAGGAAGGTCAAGACGCCGAATTCAGGTGTCGACCTGCGTCGTCTCCTCGGCCACGGTCGAAGGGGCCGGCTTGCCGACACGCCGGCGCGCCTGGAAAACGACCCGGTCCGGATCGCGCTTCGGGTTCTTCTTGCGGAGGATTTCCCGGAACTCGTCCCGCCTTTCGTGGATCGACGCGATCACGAGGCCCATGGGAACCCCGATATCGCTCAGGACCGCTTCGGTGAGCTGAAGGGACGCCTCGATGGTTTCCGGCACAGCATCGTCCACGCCGAGCTCATAGAGCTGCATCGCATGCCGCGCATCCCGGGCCCGGGCCACGATGGTGATGTCCGCGCATTCCTGCCGGGCCGCGGACACCACGCCCTCGATGGAGCTCAAGGTATCCAGGGTGATGACGAGGGCCAGAGCCCGATCGATGCCGCAGGCCCGCAGGAACTCGGGATAGGTTCCGTCGCCGTAAAAGACCGGCTTCCCGGCCTTGCGCTCCGATGCGACGCGGGCAGGGTCGAGGTCGATGGCGAGATAGGGCACCTTGTGCCGGTCGAGCATCTCGGCGACAAGCTGGCCGACGCGGCCATAACCGGCAATGATGACACGGCCGACCTCGTCCGTCGGCGGCGCGACGGCCACGAGGGGATCGAGCGGCCGGCGAACCTCGAGCTTGCGGCCGAGGCGCTGTCCGAGGCGGGCCAGGAGCGGGATCGCCACCATGGTGAGGGTCGTCACGAGCAGGAGGTTCTGGCCAATCCCGGCGGGAACGAGACCGGCCATCATCGCGGCGCCCAGGATCACGAGGCCGAACTCGCCGCCCGGCCCCAGCAGAAGTCCCGTCTCGGCCGCCTCGGCGGTGTTGAGGCCGTAGGGGCGTCCGATCACCACGATGGTGAGGCCCTTGATGACGATGACCGTGGCCGCCAGCGAGAGGATCAGAAGCGGCGCTTCAAGGAAGCGGAACAAGTCCAGGCTCATGCCGACCGACACGAAGAACACGCCCAGGAGCAGCCCCTTGAAGGGCTGGATGGTGACGTCGATGGCGCGCCGGTATTCCGTCTCGGACAGGAGGATGCCGGCGATGAAGGCGCCCAAGGCCATCGACAGGCCGCTGACAGCGGCGATCAGGCTGGTCACCATCACGACGAGGAGGCAGGCCGCCATGAACAGCTCCGGGCTCTTCGTCACCGAGACGAACTGAAAGAAGGGCCGCAGAATGAGGCGGCCGAGGCCGATGATCAGGACAAGCGCGACGACCGCCTGCAGAAGCAGGATGGCAAAGGACGACAGGGTCACCTCGGGCCTGCTCGTATCGAGCACCGCGATGGTGAACAGGATCGGCGCCACCAGGAGGTCCTGGAACAGGAGGGCAGAGAAGCTCGCCCGACCGGCCGCCGTATTGAGGCGCTTCCGCTCGGCCAGAACCGGAATCACGATGGCCGTGGACGACAGGGCGAGGGCCAAGCCGATGACGGTAGCCGCAGTGATCGTCTCGACGGTTTTGAGCGCGTAGAACGCTAGACCCAGAACCAACGCGCCCAGCAGTACCTGTAGCGATCCGAATCCGAAGACGAGGCGCCGCAGGGTGCGAAGGCGCTGCCACGACAGTTCGATGCCAATCGTGAACAGGAGGAACACGACCCCGAACTCGGCCAGGCGCGAGGTCCCCTCCGGATTGGTGAAGGTGATCCAGTTGATCCAAGGATGGCTCGGCATAAGCCGCCCGAGCCCGTAGGGTCCCAGCAACGCGCCTGCCGCCAGAAACCCCAGGACCGGGCTGATTCGGAGCCGGTGAAACAGGGGGACGACGATGCCGGCCGTTGCCAGAAAAAGAATGGGTTCCTGATAGGACTGCAGGTCTATCGCAGCGGCCATTGCTTCCTTCCGGTTGAAACCATCTTCGTTCTACCGGCCGGGAATGCGCAAGCGGTTAATGCCGCGCGAAGCGGAATGGCGGGCGCGACATGAGCGCATGGGCGAGATGGCCCTGCCCATCTCGCCTTTGCCAGACAAAGCGCTGGTATCCCCTCTCTCCTTGTGGGGGAGAGGGCTTGTTGCGCTCTATTCTGAAAGCCATTGCGGACTGTCGCTGCGCTTTATCCGCGATGGCGGGTCCGCTCAACCCAGTGTCGACAGCGCCTGCGCCAGATCCGCCACCAGATCGTCCGGGTGCTCGATGCCGATGGAGACGCGGATGGTGGCGTCTGAGACGCCGAGGCGGTCGCGTGTGGCCTTCGGCACACCCGAATGGGTCGTGGACGCCGGGTGCGAGATCAGCGATTCCGTACCCCCTAAGCTCACCGCCAGCTTGAAGACCTGGAGCGCATTGAGAACCCGGAAGGCCTCGGCCTCGCCGCCCTTGACGTCGAAGGAGAAGGTGGAGCCGGGGGCGTCCGACTGTGCCTCGTAAACCGCCTTCGCCCGCGAGCCTTCCGGCAGATAGGCGAGGTGATGCACCTTCACCACGCTCGGGTGCTCATGCAGGAACTTGGCGACGATCTCCGCATTGCGGTTCGCTGCGTTCATGCGCAGGGCGAGCGTTTCGAGCGAGCGGCCGAGCATCCAGCAGGAATGCGGGTCGAGCTGGGTGCCGATGGCCGAGCGCAGCAGGCGCACGGTCTTCATCAACTCCTTCGATCCGAGCGCCGCGCCGGCGATCAGGTCCGAGTGGCCGCCAACGTATTTCGTGAGCGAATAGACCGAGATGTCGGCGCCGTCCTTGAGGGGCTTCTGGAAGAGGGGGCCGAGCAGGGTGTTGTCGCAGACGATCACCGGGCGGTGGCCTTGAGCCTGGCCGATATCGTCCGCGATTCTCTTGATCAGGGCGACGTCCACCAGGGTGTTGAGCGGATTGGAGGGCGTTTCGATCATGATGACCGATACGCGGCCCTTTCCTTGAGCCTCCTTGGCGGCAGCCCGGATTCCGGCCTCGTCCACGCCGTCGCCGAATCCGACCGCCCCGATGCTCATGTTGGCGAGCGTCTTCGCGATCAGCGTCTCGGTGCCGCCGTAGAGGGGCTGCGAGTGGAGGATCACGTCGCCCGGCCGGGCGAAGGCCAGGATCGTCGTCGCGATGGCCGACATGCCGGAGGAGAACAGAAGGCCGGCCTCGGCCTCCTCGAAGACGGCGAGCCGGTCCTCGACGATCTCGGAATTAGGATGGTTGAACCGGGAATAGACGAGGCCCGCCGCCTCGCCCTGCGGCGGCTCCCGGCGGCCCGCCACGTAATCGAAGAATTCCTTGCCGTGTTCGGCGCTGTTGAACACGAAGGTGGACGTCAGGAACACCGGCGGCTTCACGGCCCCTTCCGACAGGGTCGGATCGTATCCGTAGCCCAGCATCAGGGTTTCGGGGTGCAGCTTGTGATTTCCGATTCGGTCCTTGTGATAGCGATTGTAAGCCATAGGTCATTATCCTCCCGTTTTATGTTTCCTTCGACCCGATTGGCAGCCGGAACACAAGGCCCTTCTTAAAGCGACGGCCCATCGCCTCGGCGCTCACTCGCGTTTAACTGTCGTTTCGAGGCTGCAGACTCCCCCGACGGAAGGAAAAGGACGGGCCAGCGTCTGTCTCCCGCCGTGCTGAGGCTCGAATCGATCGTCACCAAGCTCCATAGGCTCTGATTGCGGGGTGAAACCCACGTCATGCTGCTGAAGGGCGTCTGCAGGATGGTCACTGCGATACGAAGGTCGATTCCCATCGATTGAAGATAGCTCAGATAATCTGCTGTCTGGCGATGGATTTCCCCAACGACACCCTGGCTGAGCTGCGGGGGCGCCACTTTCTTTGCATTCGGCTGGCCCAGATCCAGCAAAGGAATCGGCATCCAGCTGTGGGCACCGAGCCTGGAATTCTTCGGCATGCTTCGTGTGGTGCCGCCGGCAAAGGCAAACAGACAGGCCGAGGCGCAGGTTCCGGGCTCGATCTCGACTTCGCCATTGCGGATATAGGCCCGTCCAACAATGGTGTTGACCTTCAGGTTTCGAAGGATCCTGCCCAGTTCCATCGCCGCCTTCATGCTGCCGCCCGGCGAATGGAAGAGGAAGTAGCTGTTTTTCTTCAAACGCGCTCGCCAGACCAGATCGCGATAGGCTGCGATCGTTTCCGATCCGAACGTACCCGTGGCCTGTACGATGCTGCAATCCGTGCAGAGCGACGAAGTGTCCAGGGCGACGAAGGTCATGTCGCCGCGGGTCTGGTCCTTGGTTTTCTCGGCTTGGGATTTCTGGGCGTGAGCCATGGCGGGGAGAAGAAGCAACGACAGAAGAGCCAGAATCCGGGGGAGCAACGCGGCCATGAGGTTTTCTCGATCAATGAGAAAACCATGTTCGCGCAATGGGCAAGAAATTGAAAGATAGTTTCATTTTCTGAAAGACGGCTTGTTTCGGCCGCGCACTTTCCGCATCTTCACGGGCAATGCAGGAAGGATTGTTGGATGCGTTTTGCCGGAACGGAATCGTATGTGGCGACCGAGGATCTCACGGTGGCGGTCAATGCCGCCATCACCCTGGAGCGCCCGCTCCTGGTGAAGGGCGAGCCGGGGACGGGCAAGTCGGTTCTGGCGGAGGAAATTGCCCGGAGCGTCAATGCCCCGCTCCTGACCTGGCACATCAAGTCGACCACCAAGGCCCAGCAGGGGCTTTACGAGTATGACGCCGTCTCACGCCTGCGCGACAGCCAGCTCGGTGATCCGCGCGTGTCGGACATCCGGCACTACATCAAGCGCGGCAAGCTCTGGGAAGCCTTCGCGTCCGAGGTGCGGCCCGTGCTGCTGATCGACGAGATCGACAAGGCCGACATCGAGTTCCCGAATGACCTTCTGCTGGAACTCGACCGCATGGAGTTCTTCGTCTACGAGACGGGCGAAACCGTGAAGGCGGCCCGGCGGCCCATCGTGATTATCACGTCGAACAACGAGAAGGAGCTGCCGGACGCCTTCCTGCGCCGTTGCTTCTTTCACTACATCAAGTTCCCGGATGCCGAGACCATGGCCCGGATCGTCGAGGTGCATTACCCCGGCATCAAGCACCGTCTGGTCGAGGAGGCACTGAAGATCTTCTTCGATGTGCGCGATGTGCCGGGGCTGCGCAAGAAACCGTCGACCTCCGAGCTGCTCGACTGGCTCAAGCTCCTGCTCTCCGAGGATATCGGCCCCGAGCAGCTGCGCGAGCGCGACACCCGCAAGCTCATTCCGCCACTCCACGGAGCGCTGTTGAAGAACGAGCAGGATGTGAGCCTGTTCGAGAAGCTCGCGTTCATAGCCAGACGGGAAGGCCGCTGATGCTTCGTCTCCTGCTTCTCCGCCATGCCAAAGCCGCCTGGCCCTCGGGCACCCTGGACCTCGACCGCCCGCTCGCCAAGCGGGGGCAGGAGGCGTCCCTCGTCATGGGGAGCTACCTGAAGAGCGAACGGCTCGAGCCGGATCTCGTCGTCGTCTCGCCGGCGCGGCGGACGCAGGAGACCTGGGAGCGGGTCCAGCCGTTCCTCGGCGAGATCGAGATGCGCCGGGACGGACGGATCTACGAGGCGCCCGTCGGGCGCCTGCTCGACATCCTGCGCGAGGTGGAGCCCGAGGCCCGCACCCTTCTGCTGATCGGCCACAATCCCGGCTTCGAGGAACTGGCAAAGCTCCTCATCGGCGAGGGCGACATGGACGGGATTTTACGCCTCGGTCAGAAATACCCGACTGCGGGTCTGGCCGTCATCGATTTCGCGGTGAGCGATTGGGCCGATGTCGGGCACAAATCCGGAAGGTTGGAGCGCTTCGTCACGCCGAAATCCCTCGGAAGCGGCGAGGACGATTAAGCTCCCTTGGGCTGCGGAAGATCCAGATACAGCAGCTCCTCGTCGTGGAAGACATCACTGACGCGGATCGCCTTGCGTTCGATGCCGTAGGGCTTGAAGCCGAGGCCGTGATAGGTGCGCCGTGCGCTCTCGTTCGTGAGACCTACGGCCGCCTCCAACATGATCACATGCCGGGAAGCGTGGTCGATCACCTGCCGGACGAGGGCCTGCCCGACGCGCTGCTTGCGCCATTCCGGCTTCACGAAGACGCCCCACATGACACCCTTGTGCCGGGTCTTCAAGCGCTCGTAGACGGCAAAGCCCGCCATGCCGATGAGCACGTCCGCAGCGAAGGCGCCGAAGATCGCATTCGGGCCGGATGTGGGAGTACGTGCCGCGATCGTCTCCAGCGACAGCGGCGCCTCTTCCTCGTAGCTGGACCCGAAGGCCTCCGGGCTGCTTTGCAGTGCCTCCAGCCTCAGATCCCGATAGGCGGGGGCATCCGATGGCCGGAGAGGTCGGATTGAAAAGCTGTCGGACATGAGTTCCTGAGGGGCAATTGCGTGAGTGCCCTCCAACGTCGCCCCAACCGGACGACGAGGAGGGTAGTCCTTAACTAGGCCGCCTTGGCGCGCAGGTCGTCGGGCGTGACGTCGTCCGGGATCGGGCAAAGGTAATCGCGGCCGCCGTTGCGCTCCTTCAGCTCCGCCTTGGCGCGGGCGACAAGATCGGGATTGCGCAGGCAATCGGCGGCGGTCGCCGCCATGGCCTTGGCGGCGAGCACCATGCCCTTATGCGCGGCGGGCAGGTTGCCCTGGGTGACGAGCTGCCACGTGTGGAACGGGGTGCCGATGGCGAAGCAGGCCGCGTGGCATTGCACCGTGGGCACGATCCAGCTCACGTCGCCCACGTCCGTGGTGCCCATCATGACCTCTTCGCGGACCGGCATGGCGAGCACGCCGTCGTGCAGTACCTTGGTCTTGAGAGAGAGATCGTGTGGCTTGACGCTTGCGAGGATCTCCTCGTTCGTCAGGGCGGCCTTCTGCAGCTTTTCCGCGAAGGCGAAATCGGCCGCGTCGAAACCGGGCGGGCCGAGGCGGCGCATGTTCTCGTACATGGCCTCCTGCAGCGCCTTGTTGGGCAGCACATTGGAGGTGGCATCCGTGATCTGCACCGTGACGGTGGTCTCCGTCATCAGGGCTGCGCCCTCGGCGATCTTCTTCACCCGCTCGAACAGGCGCTCCGCATCCGGCAGATGGGGCGAGCGCACGAGATAGAGCGACTCCGCGAAGGCCTGGACTACGTTCGGCGCATTGCCGCCCGTATTGGTGGTTGCGTAATGCACGCGCGCATCCGACGGCATGTGCTCGCGCATGTAGTTCACGCCCACATTCATCAGCTCGACCGCGTCGAGGGCGGACCGGCCCACATGCGGAGCGGCCGCGGCGTGGGCCGCGCGGCCCCTGAAGCGGAAATAGGCCTGGATGCAGGCGAGCGACGACGAGGTCTGGACCTCGTTCACCACGCTCGGATGCCAGCAGAAGGCGGCGTCGAGATCGTGGAACAGGCCGGCGCGGGCCATGAAGGTCTTGCCCGACCCGCTCTCCTCCGCCGGGCAGCCGTAATAGCGCACGGTGCCGGCGATCCCCTCGGCCTCGAGCGCGTCCTTGAGGGCGACGGCCGCCAGCGCGGAGCCCGCCCCCAGCAGATTGTGGCCGCAGCCATGGCCCGGCGTTCCCGTCACGGTCGGACGGTGCTCGGTCCGGCCGGATTCCTGCGCCAGATCGGGCAGGGCATCGAACTCGCCGAGGATGCCGACGATGGATCCGCCCGAGCCCCATTCCGCCACGAAGGCCGTCGCCATGCCGCCGACGTTCTTCGTAATGCGAAATCCCTCGCGCTCCAGCATGGCAACCTGCTCGGCCACGGCGCGATGCTCCTCGAAGGCAAGTTCCGGCGCGGCCCAGATGCGGTCGCTCAAATCGCAATAAGTGTCGGCCTTGGCATCCACATGGCGGGCGATGGCCTCAATGCTCAGACGGTCGTTATGCATAATGTTATCTTGTCTCAAAAATGGATCGGCGCACCTTATCAGGTTCGTGCCGATAGGGAAGGGAGGGGTCGTTCACGTTTCGCGGGGTAGGGATTTCCGTCGTCATCACCGGCTTTGTGCCGGTGATCTCGATCCGAAGAGCGCGGCGCTTCACGAAATCGGGGTGGCCGGCACAAGGCCGGCCATGACGTCGGGCGGTATCTTCTCCCGGGCCAGACCTTATGGGACCGGGCAGAACCGTCAGGCCTCTAAACCGCCTCGTCCGCCACACCCCTGCGCGCGGCAAGAAATCCGCCGGACTGGCGCGACCACAGGCCGGCATAGAGGCCGCCGTTCTCCAGAAGCTCCTCGTGCGTGCCTTCCTCGACGATGCGGGCATCGTCCATGACGATCAGGCGGTCCATCAGCTGCAGGGTCGAGAGGCGGTGGGCGATGGCGATCACCGTCTTGCCCTCCATGAGGGTCGCGAGCGATTCCTGGATCGCGGCCTCCACCTCGGAATCGAGCGCCGAGGTCGCCTCGTCCAGGATCAGGATCGGCGCGTCCTTGAGGATCACGCGGGCGATGGCGATGCGCTGGCGCTGGCCGCCGGAGAGCTTTACGCCACGCTCGCCCACATGGGCATCGAAGCCGCGCCGCCCGCGCCCGTCGACGAGGCGCTCGATGAACTCGATCGCATGCGCCTGGCGCGCCGCCTCGCGCATGGCCTCTTCACCCGCCGCAGGCCGTCCGTAGAGGATGTTCTCCCGGATCGAGCGGTGCAGCAGGGAGGTGTCCTGCGTCACCACCGAGATCTGCGAGCGCAGGCTTTCCTCGCGCACGTCGGCGATGTCCTGGTTGTCGATCAGGATCCGGCCGCCTTGAGGCTCGAAGAAGCGCAGGAGTAGGTTGACCATCGTCGTCTTGCCGACGCCGGAGCGCCCGACAAGGCCGATCTTCTCGCCGGGCCGGATGGTGAGGTTCAGCCGGTCGATGACCTTGTCGCCGTCCCCGTAGGAGAAATCGACATGATCGAAGCGGATCTCGCCCCGGGTCACCGTCAAGGGGCGGGCGGTCGGCTTGTCCTGCATGGTCAGCGGGCGCGAGATCGTCTTCATGCCCTCCTGCACCGTGCCGACATTCTCGAAGATGCTCATGACCTCGAAGGCCACCCAGCCCGACATGGAGACGATCTGCGTGGAGAGCAGCAGGGCGGTGGTCAGGGTGCCCGCATCGATGCGGTTCGCGCTGAAGAGCCACATCGCCATGGCGCCGGTGGCGACCAGGAAGATGGCGTTCAGAAAGGTGAGGCCCGCCACATAGAGCGTGTTGAGGCGCTGCTGGCTCATGAAGGCATCGTTGAGCCAGCGATAACCTTCGCTGATGTAGTCGTCCTCATCTTTCCGGCGTCCGAACAGCTTGACCGTCATGATGTTGGTGAAGCTGTCCACCACTTTGCCGGTGACGGCCGAGCGCGCCTCGCTCGATGTGCGGGAGAGCTTCTGGATGCGCGGCAGGGCGACGACCAGCAGGATCGCGTAAAGGCTGAACCAACCGGTCATAGGCAGGGCGAGGCGCCAGTCCTGCGTTCCGAGGAGGCCGATGGAGGCTGCGCCGAAGATCAGGATCTGCCAGACGGCGCGGGCCACCGACAGGATCGTCTCGCGCAAGGGGCGGCCCGTCTGCAGCACCCGGTTGGCGATGCGGCCGGCGAAATCCTCCTGGAAGAAGCCCAGTGGCTGGCGCACCACGTGCCAGTAGTTCTGCCAGTGAACCATGGTGGTGAAGGAGACCGCCAGGGAATGGTTGACCAAGAGACGGAACAGGATCGTCCCGAGCGGCCGCACCAGGAGGATGATCGTCCCCATGGCGATCAGCAGCGGTCCGGCCTCATGGAAGATGCCTTCGGGCGAAGTATGCGAGATGGCATTGACCAGACGGCCGATGAGCCAGGGCACGAGCGCCTCGACCACGGCCAGCACGAAGCCGAGGGCGAAGAGCGCCACGAAGAGCCCTTTCGCCTGGGCGATGAAGTGCCAGTAAAACCCCCAGAGATTATCCGGCGGCGATTCCTCCGGCGGCTTTCTGGTGAAGTCAATCCGGGTCTCGAAGAAGCGGAACATCAGTACGTCTCATCGGCTTTGGCCCGAATCAACGGGCCAAGGAGGCGCAATGATGCAGCGATCTTTGTCCGCGGGGTGACGGATGGCCGACAAATTAATTGATGAATGCCATCACGGGGCTTCCGTCGCTTTGAAACCGGGCGGTTGATGCCCTATCCCATCGCGAACAGATCCCGCGCCTCCGGCGCCTGCGGTTCCTCGAAGGCGTTGGGATCGCCGGGGCCGGTTTCCCATCCGAGATCGGGGAGGGCGATGATGCGCAGGCCGCGTGGGTCGTTGCGGGTCACGACGATGTTGCGGCTTTCCATGTAGGCGATGAGGCGCCGGGCGCGGCCGGGCGAGCGGCTGCCGCAGGCGCGGGCGATCTCGCCGTCGGGCGGGCAGGGCGTGCCTTCCATGGCCGCGCGGGCGATGAGCAGGAACACGCCCTGGAGGTCCTCCGCCAGATCGGCCGCGAAGGCGACCGCGCGGTCCCATTCCGAGCCTTCGGCCGTGGCCGTGTCGACGCCGGCGCGGGCGACCGCCAGGCGGCGGCGGAAGGCGTTGAGGTTCAACGGCTCGCCGGAGACACGGCGGATGCGGCAGCGGACCAGGAAGTCCTGATAGAGCACGGCCACGGAGCGGAAGGCGGCTTCCGGGTCGTCGAGGATCTCGCGCAGGATCGCATCGAGCGTGGCATCGCGCTCGGCCTTGGACTGCTCGGTTTCCTCGACTTGCGGCTCCGGCGCGGCGGCTGGTCTCGTGCGGGCGAGCTGGGCCAGGAGATCGTTCGTGGTCGGAGCCGGAGGCGGCGGGGGCGCGCGGCGCGGCATGACCGGGCGGGCGGCAATCTCGTCCTCACTGGCCTTGAAGATGAGGTCTCGGGCTTCTTGCCTAGGCTGCTCAGGCAGGGGCATGAGCTTGAAGGTGCCGCTGCGGGTCGAGGTCTCGACCGTGCCGATGCGGATCGGCAGCGGGCGGCGCGACAGGGCAGGGCCGAGGGCGACGAAATGGCCGCGTTCGAGGTCGCGGAACATCTCGGCCTGACGGCGCTCCATGCCCAGGAGATCGGCCGCGCGGGCCATGTCGATGTCTAGGAAGGTGCGGCCCATGAGGAAGTTCGAGGCTTCCGCCGCCACGTTCTTGGCGAGCTTCGCGAGGCGCTGGGTGGCGATGATACCGGCCAATCCGCGCTTACGACCACGGCACATGAGGTTGGTCATGGCGCCGAGGGACACTTTTCGCGCTTCGTCGGAAACATCGCCTGCGGCGGCGGGGGCGAAGAGCTGCGCCTCGTCCACCACCACGAGCATGGGATACCAGTAATCGCGCTCCGCATCGAAGAGGCCGCCCAGGAAGGCGGCCGCGCAGCGCATCTGCGCTTCGGAGTCGAGACCTTCCAGGCTGAGAACCACGGAGACCCGGTGCTGGCGGACGCGGGCGGCGATGCGCTGCAGGTCGCCTTCGCTGCGGGAGGCATCGACCACCACATGGCCGAACTTGTCGGCCAGGGTGACGAAGTCGCCCTCGGGGTCGATGATGGCCTGCTGGACGAGGTTGGCGCTCTGCTCGAGAAGGCGGCGCAGGAGATGCGACTTGCCGGAACCGGAATTGCCTTGGACGAGCAGACGCGTCGCCAGAAGCTCTTCCAGATCGAGCAATGCCGATTGTCCCCCTGGGGCGGTGGACGCCAACCCCATGTCGATGCCGACCTTCATCAGCCTCCCTCTTGCGATACTCCAAAACGATCGGGCACGGTCCTAACACGGCAAGGCTTAAGGAAGTGCCGGGGAACGTGAAGTCCTCCACAGGCGAAATAGGCTTTCCCCAGCCATGACGCCGCAGGTTCGGCGAAACCGGGGCGCGTCCAGGCCATTAACGTTCAGGAGACCCGCCGCCCTTCGATGAAGGAGAGGATCGATGCCCGTCGAGCCTTCCGTCCGGCCTGCCTTCCATGTCCTCCCGGCCACATCGGGCGAGGGAGGAGCGCCGAGGATCCTCACGGTTGCGGCTGGGCGCTCCGCCATCCAGCAAGACTCCGATGGACTGATGCTCCCGCCAGCCGGGGCTTCCCGGGCCGATGCGGTCTTCACGACCGTCGGCGCCATCCTGCTGCTGATTCTCGCCGGTTCGCTCCTCTGGACGCTGCTTCGCCAGCGTCGGCGATGAGAGCAGACGTTCAGTCCGCGACCGCCGCCTCGGCGGCCTTGACCGCGCTGCCGCGCAGGGGGCGCTCCTCGAGGGCGAGAAGGAACGCCAGCGCGAGTCCGAACCCGACGACGGCGGCCATGAACACGTAGCTGAACACATCGCCCAGATCGACGCCGCTCTGGGCCGCAGCCGCCCCCAGGGTTTCGAAGCTCGAGGCTCCACCCAGGCCCGATGCGCCGAGCACGATGGCACCGAAGATCGCCACGATGAAGGCGCCGCCGAGCGAGCGGAAGAAATTGGCAGTGCCCGTCGCGGTTCCCATCTGGTGCGGCGCGACCGCATTCTGAGTCGTCACCATGGTGACCGGCAGGACAGTGCCCAGGCCGATGCTGATCACCGCCAGGATGATTTCCACGGTCACGATGGAGAGCGACTGGCCGTATAGGGCAAGCACGGCCGTGGTCGCCATGGCCACGATGAGGCCCACGGTCGGAAGCCGCTTGTAGTGCTTCACCTTCGCCATGCTCCGGCCCGACATCGTCGCGCCGACCACGGTCCCCGCCATGAGCGGGATGAGCGCGAGACCGGACAGGCTCGCCGAGAGGCCGCGCACGGCTTCGAAATAGACCGGCAGGTAGATGGTGAGGCCGATATAGGTGCCCATGCCGAAACAGGCGGCGAGCACGGCCATGCGCACCACCGGGTTATGCAGCACGCCGGGCGGGATCAGCGGTTCCGGCGCCAGACGCATGCGAACCGCGAACAGCACCCAGAGCGCCGCGGAGGCGGCGAAAAGCCCGAGGATCGGCAGGGAGGCCCATGGGTAGCGCAGCCCGCCCCAGCTCAGGGCCAGCAGCAGTGCGACGGTCGCCGCCACGAGGAGAAGCGCGCCGAGCACGTCAAGCTTGTGCGGGCGCTCGAAGCGGGGAAGCTTCTTCAGGGAGTGGAACGCGATGGTCAGGGCCAGGAGGCCAAGGGGCAGGTTGATCCAGAAAATGACCGACCAGTGCAGATGCTGGGCGAAGAAGCCGCCCAGGACCGGGCCGAGCAGGCTCGACGTCATGAACACGCTGGCGAAGTAGACCTGATAGCGTCCCCGTTCGCGCGGGGCGACAATGTCGGCGATGATGGTCTGGGCCAGCGCGATCAGCCCGCCGCCGCCGATGCCCTGCAGGCCGCGCGCCAGGATGAGAACGATCATGTTGGGTGCGAGCGCGCATGCGATGGAGCCGATGATGAAGATCACGATGCCGATCAGCATGGTGACGCGGCGGCCGTAGGAATCGCTGAACTTGCCGTAGAGCGGGGTCACGGCCGTGGAGGTCAGGAGATAGACCGTCACGATCCAGGGCAGGTGCTCCAGGTCGCCGAGTTCTCGGCCGATGGTCGGAAGAGCCGTCGCGATGATGGTCTGGTCGAGAGCCGCCAGGAACATGGACAGCATGACGCCGAGAATGATCGTGCGGATTTCGGTGTGGCTCAGGGCAGGTGCCGGGTTCTCCCGCACGCTCTCGTTCGTTCGTTGATCCATCGTGTCCATCGCGTTCCGGGAAACCCCATCTAGAGGAGAACCGGCCATTCTGTCCGGACTTCCGCTGCAAGTCAGATATGCTCTGGGATCAGGTTCGTTCCATAGTCGGGATTGATCGGCGGATTCGCGCCGGCCGCCGATTGTCCCATGTGTCTCCGGTCCGGGAAAGGCGGGATCAGGCCTTGAGACTGAACCTCGCGGCTCCATCATCGTTTGTGCCTGAAAGCTTTTCCATCGTTTTCGGCCGAAGCGGGGCCCGACCATCATGACTCCACAAACGATTCTGATGCTCGCCCTCGCTGTGCGCGGCCTGCTGCCGGGCGATGTCCGCGAGGCCCGTGAGGCCGCGTCGAAACACGGGCATGATGCTCCGGCCGTCCAGGCGCGCTACGAGCCGGACACCCGCGAGGTGAGCAACTGGCGCCGCGAGGCCATGGATGCCCTGGAGCCGAAACCCGTCGTCGCCATGGTGGCCTTTCTCCGGGCCGAGCGGCCCTTCGTGACCCGTTGCGTGAAGCTCAACAATTACTGGTGCATCAAGAGCGCCCGCTGGAACGGCGAACTCGCGACCGACAACGAGGGCCATGTGGGCTTCGTCTCCGCCGATCACGGGGCCGATGCCGCCGCCATCCTGCTGCGGCGCTACTATCTCGAGTTCAACCGCAAGTCCGCTCTCGACATCGTCCGCCGCTGGGCGCCTGCCGAGTGCAACATCGCGACCGGCATCGGCGGCATCGCGATGCTGGCGGTGAGGG
Source organism: Microvirga sp. 2MCAF35 (assembly GCF_052115545.1). Lineage (NCBI taxonomy): Bacteria > Pseudomonadati > Pseudomonadota > Alphaproteobacteria > Hyphomicrobiales > Methylobacteriaceae > Microvirga > Microvirga sp. 2MCAF35. The sequence goes on along the minus strand of NZ_JBFRGW010000002.1, from coordinate 161,708 downwards.
GCATCGGCGGCACCGTGCGGGCGCAATATCTCGCTTCTCACCGCCGGAAGGGCGGGGCGATGCGCTACACGGCGAAGGCCGGCCCAGGCGGCAAGCCAGGCCGGGTCTCCATGGTGATCTCGATGGCGCCGAAGACGCCGCAATATCGGGTGCCGAGCATTGCCGAGGGCATGGGCGAGAAGCCGAAGCCGTCTCTGCCGGCTGCCGCCGTCGCCCGCCGCAAACCTGCGAAAGAACCTGCGGCCACCGCCTCTGCGGCCCCCAAGGCCGTCCCGAAGGTTCAGGTGGCCTCCGCCTGTCCGTCCGAGGATCAGCGCCACCGCAATTATGCGAGCCGGATGGTCGAGGGGCTGGGTCTCGGTCCCAGTGACGACCTCAAGCTCTTTTCCCCCGACGGCAAGCCGCTCCCGAACCTGGCGCACGTGATGCTGGCCATGTCGTCCTTCGAGCTGGGGGCCTTGCGGGCGAGCCCGGATCTGGTCGAGGAGGCCGTTCAGCGGGCGGTCGAGAGGGTAGAGGTTAGCGCGAGGACGAGCCAGACGCAGGAGCAGTCGAGCAGTCGATCCTTACGCTGAGGTGCGTATAGGCTCCATGTAACTTATTTCATGGAGTCATGTTGTAGTCCCATATTCGTTACGTTACAATTTTACAAAATATGGGGGCGACTATGGCGATTTACGATCCGCTGACGAAAACTTGGACGCTGGAAGGCGAGGCAGACTACGCTCTGGTAGAGAGCGACGGCGATGCCAACGTGGTTGGGAACGATCAGAACAACACGATCACAGGCAATGCGGGCGGTAACGTCCTCGATGGCGGTCAGGGAGCGGATACCCTGCGCGGTGGCCTCGGTGATGACACGTATATCCTCTCCGATGGAAACGATGTCATCGAGGAAGAGACCGCTGACGGCGGAACGGATACGATCCAAAGTCAGTCTTCGGTCGATTTGACCCTCGTCGAGCAACCGGCTCTCGCTTTCATCGAGAATGTCGTTCTGACCGGCACCACAGATATTGATGCGATTGGCAACGATATCGACAATCACCTTCTCGGCAATGATGGGGTGAATAGGCTGTCCGGCGGTCGTGGCGACGACGTGCTCGACGGTGGTGTGGGCGAGGATACGCTCGCCGGTGGGTTAGGGAATGACACATATTATGTCGATAGTGTCGACGAGCATCTGGATGAGGATCCGGGTGCGGAAGCAGGACACGATATCGTGTACGCTTCAGTTTCCTTCGATCTCAGCGGATCAAATCGAGAAAATATTGAGGATCTGTTCCTGACGGGGACAACGGACCTCGACGGAACGGGCAATGCCCTCGACAACAAGATCGTCGGCAATGCGGGTGCAAACCAGCTTTGGGGCCTGGATGGCGATGATACTCTCGATGGCGGGGCAGGTGCTGATTCCTTGGATGGTGGTGACGGCAACGACACCTACTATGTCGATGATGCTGGAGACATCATCGTGGAAGGGGATGACCTGAACTCCGGCAACGATACGGTGATTGTTGGCTACGGGACAAACTTCACCTTAGTCGGGACGAACATAGAGAATGTCGTTCTCACCGTCGCAGGCACGGCAACTGGGAGCAATGTGAGCAACCGCCTTACGGGCAGCAACGGCAACGACGGGCTTGATGGGGGTGATGGGAACGATACCCTCGATGGCGGCCGGGGAGCCGATGGTTTGGTCGGTGGTCTTGGTGATGACGATTATTATGTCGATGACCTCGACAGCATCACCGAGGGCGCTGGTCAGGGTTATGACAAGGCTTTTGCATCGACGAACTTCAGCCTTGCTATGCAAGGATTGAACGTCGAAGAGCTGCACCTGATCGGCACAGCCAATATCAACGGCACAGGCAGTGCCATCGCCAACATGCTCTTCGGCAATGACGGCAACAATACTCTCGACGGCCTTGAAGGCAATGACACCCTCGAGGGTGGCAAAGGCGCCGACGTACTTAAAGGCGGAGCAGGCACGGATGAACTCAAGGGCGGGCTTGGCGACGATACGTATGTGATTGACGCCGATGACACGCTGGTCGAAGCCGAAGGCGAAGGCCGCGACACCGTGCAGGTGGATTTCGGCAACTACGCGCTTCTTGCCAACTTCGAAGACCTTACGCTGACGGGCTCTGCGAACCTCTCCGGCACCGGCAACGGCGTGGCGAACTTCATTCGCGGCAATGGCGGCAACAATACGCTGATCGGCCTCGAAGGCGACGACTCGCTCATGGGCGGGGCGGGGGCCGATCGGATGGAAGGCGGAGCCGGCAGCGATCTCTACTGGGTCGACAACGCGGGCGACGTGATCGTCGATTCCGGTGCGGGCTTCGACCGGGTGCTCGCCTCGGTCAGCTACACGCTGGGCGCCAACATCGAGTACCTCGCCTTCGAGGGTTCCGGAAACTTCGTCGGGACCGGCAACGACCTCGACAACACCATGTACGGCAATACCGGCGCGAACACGCTCGACGGCGGCGCCGGGCGCGACCAGCTCGATGGCGGCGAAGGCAACGACAAGCTCCTCGGCGGTGCGGGCGACGACACGATCACCGACTGGAAGGGCGACGACGTGCTCGATGGCGGCGCCGGCAAGGACGATCTGCGCGGCGGCGTCGGCAACGACACCTATCTCGTCGATGGTCTCGACACGGTGACGGAACTCGCGGGCCAGGGCTTCGACACGGTAATAGCGTCGCAGAGCTTCACGCTCGGGGCTCTGGCGGATGTCGAGATGCTCCTCGCGCAAGCTGGCTCTGCGGCGATCAATCTCACAGGTAATGATATCGCGAACACGGTCACCGGCAACGATGGCGCTAACCAAATCAATGGTGGAGGCGGCAACGATGTCTTGAATGGGGGCCTCGGCAACGACACCATTTCCGGCGGTTTCGGCAGCGATGTCCTAACCGGCGGCAAGGGCAAGGACCGTTTCGTGTTCGACAGCCTGCCCGATGCCAAGATCAACCTGGACAGCATCCTCGACTTCAAGGCGGCCGACGACACGATCGCGCTGGAGAATGCCGTCTTCACGAAGTTCGGCAAGAAGGCCGGTGCCCTCAAGGCGTCCATGTTCTACGCCGGCAAGAAGGCGCACGATAAGGACGACCGGATCATCTACGATAAGAAGACCGGCTCCCTTTATTACGATGCCGACGGCACGGGGAAGGTCAAGGCGGTCAAGTTCGCGACCGTGAAAAAGGGCACCTTCCTCGACTATCACGACTTCCTGGTGATCTGATCCCGCCTTCAATGGATCGGCTTGGGCCGGGGCGCAACCGCCTCGGCCCGGGCTTGTGAACCGGGAACTGGAGCCCCATCTTCCCGTTCACAAGCAAGCTTGGCATCACCAGGAACCAGACGGAGTCCCGTGTCTGTCATCACCGATCTCGCCTCCCGCGCCGGATCCGCCGCGCAATCGATCTGGGAGGTTTCCGGGCAGCTGATCCAGCCCTCTCTCCGCCTCGGCGTCACAGGTCTCGCGCGATCCGGCAAAACCGTTTTCACCACGGCCCTCGTGCATCATCTCACGCGCGGCACGAACCTGCCGGCCTTTCGCGCGTCGGCTGAAGGGCGCATCCGGCGGGCCCATCTGGCTCACCAGCCTGACGACGTGGTGCCGCGCTTTCCCTATGAGGAACATATGGCGGCGCTCACCGAGAGCCGCCGCTGGCCGCAATCCACCAACCGCATCAGCGAGTTGCGGGTGGATGTCGAGTACGAGCGCAAGTCCGGCTGGCGCACGGGGCCGGCCTCGCTCGCCCTCGACATCGTGGATTATCCCGGCGAATGGCTGCTCGACCTCGCGCTCCTCGATGCCGGCTATGCCGAGTGGTCCCGCCAGACCATCGAGGCGAGCCGCAAGCGCGACAGGGCAACTGTGGCGGGCCGTTGGCACGACACGCTGAAAACCCTCGATCCCGCAGGCGGTTCCGACGAGATGCTCGCGTCGCGGGCGAGCGATGCGTTCAAGGATTATCTCACGGTCCTGCGCGCCGATTCCGAGGCGGTAGCCACCACGCCGCCGGGCCGCTTTCTCATGCCGGGCGATCTGGCAGGCTCGCCCGCGCTCACCTTCGCGCCGCTCGATCTGCCCCAAGGGCAGCCGATTGCTCCGGGCAGCTTCGCGGCCCTCATGGAACGGCGCTTCGAGGCCTACAAGACCCATGTGGTTCGCCCCTTCTTCCGCGATCATTTCCAGCGCATCGACCGCCAGATCGTGCTCGTCGACGTGCTGGCGGCCATAGATGCCGGGCCGGTGGCTCTCGCCGAGCTGGAGGAGGCGCTCGATCAGGTGCTCATGGCGTTTCGGATCGGACGCAACACGCTCCTGTCCCGCCTGTTCTCGCCCCGCGCCGACCGGGTTCTCTTCGCCGCGACCAAGGCCGATCACATCCACCATACCGATCACGACCGGCTTGACGCGATCCTGCGCCTTCTCGTGAACCGCGCGTCGCGCCGAACGGAGGCCGCCGGTGCGCGGGTCGGAACCGTAGCGCTTGCCTCCGTGCGCGCCACGCGCGAGACGACCATCCGCGAGGGGCGTGAGACCCTTCGCGCCGTCGCGGGCATTCCCGAGGCGGGCGAACGGGTCGGCGACGAGATCTTCGACGGCGAGGCCGAGGCGGCGATCTTTCCGGGCGAACTGCCGGAGACGCCGGAGGCGGTGTTCCAGGGGGCCATTCCACCGGGCTCGTTCCGATTCCCCCGTTTCCGCCCGCCGAAATTGCCGATCGATGCGGCGGGCAGCACGGCCAGAATGCCCCATATCCGCCTCGACCGGGCCCTTGAATTCCTGCTGGGGGATCGTTTCGCATGAGCCGCCCACCTCGCGCCTATCGTCTCGACGATCCGAACGTCACGGCCGGTGCCGTGCAGGTGACGGAGGAGCCGTTCGACGCCATCGAGGCCGCGGACGGCATCGTTGTGCCCATGGGCGAGAAGCGCCGCGCGCCCTGGCTCGGCATCCTGCTCTCCGCCCTGTCGGGCCTTCTCCTGCTGGGGCTCGGGCTCGCGGTGGAGAAGCTGATCGTCGATCTCTATGTCATTGCGCCCTGGCTCGGCTGGGTGGCGCTGGTGCTCGCAATCCTGGCCGTTCTTGCTTTCCTCGCCATCATCGGCCGGGAGGTGGCGGGCATCTGGCGCGAGCAGAAGATCGAAAGCCTGCGCGAGGCCGCCATCGACGCTCTCGCGGTCAAGGACCACAAGGCCGCGAAGGGGATCGTGGCCGACCTCCTGAGCCTCTACGGCGGCCGGGCCTCGGCGGCTCACGGCAGCGCGCGCCTGCGCGGCCTGACCGACGAGATCATCGATGCGGACGATCGACTCGCCTTTGCGGAGCGAGAGCTCCTTGCGCCCCTCGACGCCCAAGCCAAGCGGGCGATCGCCGGCGCGGCGAAGCAGGTCTCCCTCGTGACGGCGGTGAGCCCCCGGGCCATTGTCGACGTGGCCTTCGTGATCTTCGCGGCCGTGCGGCTCCTGCGGACGCTCTCGCGCATCTATGGGGGGCGGCCCGGCCTGTTCGGCTTCCTGCGGCTGGCGAAGGCCGCCTTCAACCACCTCGCGGTGACGGGAGGCATGGCCGTGGGCGACAGCCTCATGCAGCAGGTTCTGGGGCTGGGGTTGGCGGCACGGATCTCGGCCAAGCTCGGGGAGGGGGTCCTGAACGGGCTGATGACCGCCCGGTTCGGCCTCGCGGCCCTGTCCGTCTGCCGTCCGCTCCCCTTCATCCGCGAGGAGACGCCGAAGATCGGCGACGTAGCCAGCGAGCTGATCAGCCGGGCCGAGGCGGCAGCCTCTTAGAGCGCCTAACAAAACTGGGGCGAGCGCGTTGGTTTGGCATGGCCAAAGCTCTTGTTCCCTATGCTCTGTGGGCGGTGATTGAGCCGCTTCTTCCATCTGAACCGGCCAAGCCTAGAGGTGGCCGGCCGCGGGTCGATGATCGGGCTGCGCTGGCCGGGATTATCTTTGTCCTGCGCTCGGGCATTCCCTGGGAGATGCTGCCTTCTGAGATCGGCTGCTCGGGCATGACGTGCTGGCGCCGCCTGCGGGACTGGCAAGCTGCCGGTGTGTGGATGCGCTTGCATCGCATCCTGCTCGAGCGTCTGGCCGATGCCGACAAGCTCGATTGGAGCCGGGCCGCACTCGACTCCTCCTCCATCGCGGCAAAAAGGGGGGCGCGGCCACCGGCCCGAACCCGACGGATCGGGGCAAACCGGGCACGAAGCGCCATGTTGTGGTCGACAAGGCGGGCACACCGCTCGGGATCAGCCTGAGTGGGGCTAACCGGCACGACAGCCTGATGCTCGCACCCACTCTCGATGCCGTGCCGCCGGTGCGACATGGGCGGGGTCGCCCGAGGCGTAGGCCGGACAAACTCCATGCCGACAAAGCCTATGATCATCGCCGCTGCCGTGCGGAATGCCGCCAGCGCTCCATCACGCCCAGAATTGCCCGCCGCGGCGTGGACATCAGCGAGCGCCTGGGACGATATCGCTGGGTGGTGGAGCGCACCCTGGCTTGGCTCAACCGCTTCCGCCGGCTCACGATCCGCTACGAACGCCGTGAGGACATCCATCTGGCTTTCACCACCCTCGGATGCGCTCTCATCTGCTTCAACCAATGCAAACGGTTTTGTTAGGAGTTCTTAGAGCATCGTGCGGAAAAGTGAACCCGGTTTTCCGCGAAGAACGATGCTCCCGCCAAGATGAAGAGCAGCGGCGTCCCTGCTACTTTAGAGGTGCGGCAAATCGTTCTGCCTGGGCTTTCCAAGGTGCAAAAGAGGTGCCTGGCGCTGTTAGACAAATCGATGACACTTAATCTCGTTGTCCCCGATCCTGCTTGCCTATATAGGGGCGCCACAGTTCATCGGGGAAGAACGGCTGAACATGACAGACATCGTGATTGATGAGGGTTACCGTCCGACAGAAGACGAGCCCTTCATGAATGAACGGCAAAAAGAGTATTTCAGGCGCAAGCTGATCCGCTGGAAGCACGATATCCTCAAAGAGGCCCAGGAAACTCTCGCCACCTTGCAGAGCGAGAACGAGAACCATCCTGACCTTGCGGATCGCGCCTCCTCGGAAACGGATCGCGCCATCGAGCTTCGTGCCCGCGACCGCCAGCGCAAGCTCATTGCCAAGATCGATGCCGCGCTCGCGCGGATCGAGGACGGTTCTTACGGCTATTGCGAGGAGACCGGGGATCCGATCTCTCTCAAGCGCCTGGAGGCGCGCCCCATCGCGACGCTTTCGCTCGAGGCTCAAGAGCGCCACGAGCGAAACGAGCGGGTCTACCGGGACGACTAAAGCATCGGACCCAAAAGTGGACTTGCACTTTTGGGGGGAATCCGATGCTTTCCTCTTGAATGAGAGCATCGGTCGAGACGGAAAACCGGATCCACTTTTCCGTCCGATGCTCTAAGACCTTCCATTGTCCAATAAAAAGGGCTCCGCTTGCGGAGCCCTTTTTCTTTACCGATTAAAAAGCGCTCAGCCCTTCTTGTTCGGATCCAGCGGGCGTCCGAGAAGCCGGGCGAACTCCGCTTCGATATCCTCGACGGAAAACGGATCCGTCGGCTTCTGCGAAGCGGCCGGCGTTTCCTTCGCCTGCGGCGGAAGCGGAGCCGACACGGGCGGGGGCGCCGGCACGGCACGGAGAGGCTCAGGAGCCGGAGCCGGCCTGGGCGGCGGAGCAACTTCCGGCTCCTCGTCGACAGGCTCTTCCTCCTGACGCCCATCGTCAGCCGCGACCGGTTCGGCATCGTTACGAGCCGGCTCGCGAACCTCCTCTTCGTCCCTGACAACCTCAGCGGGCGCTGCCGGAGAAGTCATCGAGGGCGGCGGAACCGGGCTCGCCGGGCGCTTCAGGGCCTCTTCGAGCTGTTTGGCCATATCCGACAGGAGACCGGCCTCCGATGCCGGACGCGGCGACGCGGCCTGCTGTTCAACCGGTGCCGGCTCCGGCGGACGGACCGGCTCGGGCTGCACCGGAGGGGCCGGGGGGACCGGCGTCGCCCGGGACTGGAACGGCGGCGGCGTAAAGGACGGACGCGGCTCAGCGCGCTCCACGGCGGGCGCGGGAGCGGGCGGAGCGTTCTGGAAGGAGGGCGTTCTCGCTTCGGCGCGCAGGCCCTGGATGGTCGGGGTGGCGGAGACGGCAACGGCGTCGGGCTTCAGCACCGGCTCCGGATGGGCCGGAACCGGGGCGCTCATCGAGGCGACCGGGGAGAGTTCCTCGTCGACGTCCGATTCCTCCGAGGGACGCCGCACGAAGGCGCCGAGCTGGGCCGCGAGCTGGCTCTCGATGGATGGGCGGCCGGTGGTTTCCACCTGCGGCGCGCGGGACGGCTGATCGAGGGTTGGCTCGAAGCGCTCGACGCCGGCGTCGCTGGGCTGCGCGGGAATGCGGGCGCCTGCGACCCGGACGATATTCGTCTCGATGACCACATCGTTGGGTCCGCCGATGAGAAGCAGGTGCTCGACATTGTCACGGCGAAGAAGAAGCAGCTGCCGCTGCCGGTCGAGGTCGTAGACGTCGACGATGCCGAGCCGGGGTTGACGGCTGCCGCGGCCGCGATCGCTGCCCGGCATCATCAGGCGGGCGCCCGTCAGCTTGCGGAAGACCACACCGAAGAGCACGAGGAGGATCAGAATGATCGCAAATGCAATCGCGAACTGGACTGCACGTGACGCTTCGATACCGAAAAGAGATGACACGATGTACTCTCAAGTGTTTGCAGGCCCGTGCAGGCCCGTTCTGTGTTGGTTGTACCACATTGACCGTCGAAGCCAGCGACAAGGTTAACAGATGGTTAACGGTCCATGGTTTCGGCACGCGTCATGTGGATGAGGATCGGTCCTCAATGATGGGACCAAAATGGGTCCGATTGCCTTTTCATCAAGGAAAATAGGGATTTCCTATGGCGAAATCGTATGGCTGCGCCTGTTCATGAGTTGTCGAGACCTTGCGTCGGCTCATCGCTCCGCCTTAGAGGTCGATCAATAATTGGCGCGTAGAATGAGCGACGAAGATCGAGCGGCTGGTTGCAACGTTGCAACTCGTGCCTCAAGGCACATCCGTCTCCATTGAGGAAGTTGACACTCCATGGCTTACGAGGGCGACACGCCGAAGAGCGCGGCCATCGACCGTTCCGACCGTCCCGGCCACATCGGATGGGTGCTGCTTCTCGCCGGCGTTCTGGTCGGCGCGACCCTGAGCCTGCGCTTCCTGGACATCGAACATACCCAGCCGCTGATCCTCGGGCTTCTCGCCTTCTTCGCCATGGCCGGGGTCTTCTTCCTCTTCGCCATGGCCATCGGGGTCGTTCAGTTTTCCGGTCAGTCGGCGCGAAACGATATCACCAAGCTCATGGCCGACACGTCCGGCGACGGTCTCGTGGTGATCGAGGACGATGGTCGCATCACCTATGCCAATGAATCCTACCTTTCCATCGCAGGGCTGCAGGGCGGGGAAGTGCGTCCCGTGGAGCGCCTGTTCATGGGCGCGCCCGACGTCTCGGAGGCGATCTATCGGCTGGCTCAGGCCGCGCGCGAGCATCGCACGGGCACGGAGGAAATCCGCCTCTCGCCTTCGTTGAGCGGCGCTCAGGAATTCGGCTGGTATCGCGTGCGCGTGCGCCCGGTGCCGCGCCCCAGCGGCCGTCAGGCGGCGCTCTGGACCATCAGCGAAGTGACGCATGAGCGCGAGCGGCAGGAGAACGTCTTCCAGGAGCTCCAGCACGCCATCGATTATCTCGATCACGCCCCGGCGGGATTCCTGTCAGTCGATCCCGAGGGCTCGATCATCTATCTCAATGCGACCCTGGCCTCGTGGCTCGATTACGACCTCGCCCAGGTCGGCTCCGGTGGGCTGAGCCTCACCGACATCGTGCCCCGCGATGTCGTGTCCTTGATGACGTCGTTCTCCGGAGAGCCGGGCAGCGTCCGCACGGAGACCTTCGATCTCGACCTGCGCCGCCGCAACGGCCAGTTCCTGCCCGTGCGCCTGTATCACCGCATCGCCTTCGGGCAGGACGGCCGGATGGGCCCGTCCCGGACGCTCGTCCTCAACCGCTCGGCAGGAGGAGAGGTCGACGAAGGGCAGCGCGCGGCCGAAGTGCGCTTCGCTCGCTTCTTCAACAACACGCCCATCGCCATCGCGACGGTCGATCGGGCCGGGCGGATCGTCCACGCCAACGCACCGTTCTCCAAGCTGTTCGGCGCCCTGACGCGCGTGGCCGAGAGCGGGGCCGCCGGGGCATCCATTCTCGACACGTTCCGCGAGCGCGGGCCGATGGAGGCCGCCCTCAAGGCGGCCGCGGAGAACCGCGGCGACATCCCGCCCCTGGAGCTGCAGACCACGGGAGACAGCGGCGGTTCCGTCCGGGTCTGGGTGACGCCCGTGGGCGATACGGGTGCGGACGGCGAGACGGCCATTCTCTATGCCCTCGACACCACCGATCTCCGGAAGGTGGAGGAGCAGCTCGCACAATCGCAGAAGATGAACGCGGTGGGCCAACTCGCCGGCGGCGTCGCGCACGACTTCAACAACGTGCTTCAGGCCATCATCGGCTACAGCGACCTGCTGCTGGCCAATCACCGGCCGACCGACCCGTCGTTCCAGGACATCATGCAGATCAAGCAGAATGCGAACCGGGCCGCGAGCCTGGTGCGCCAGCTGCTCGCCTTCTCACGCCGCCAGACCCTGCGGCCGGAAGTGCTGAACCTGAACGACCGGCTCTACGATCTCTCCATGCTGCTCAAGCGCCTGCTCGGCGAGCGGGTGGAACTCGATCTCAGCCATGGCCGCGACCTGTGGTTCGTGAAGGCCGACGTGAACCAGTTCGAGCAGGTGGTGGTGAACCTCGCCGTCAATGCGCGGGATGCCATGCCCAACGGCGGCAAGCTTGCGATCCGTACGGGCAACATCTCGGCCGCGGAAGCCGCCGGGCTGAACGTGAGCGCCATGCCGCCGGCCGATTACGTATTCGTCGAGGTGTCCGATACGGGATCGGGCATGACGCCCGACGTCGTGGAGAAGATCTTCGAACCGTTCTTCACCACCAAGGAAGTGGGGAAGGGCACAGGCCTCGGCCTCTCCACGGTCTTCGGCATCGTCAAGCAGTCGGGCGGTTATATCGACGTGGATTCGAAGCCCGGCGAAGGCACGACCTTCCGGATCTACCTGCCGCGCCACATCCTGGAGATCCAGGAGGCTCCCGAGGAAGCAAAGGCCGACGCGCCCAAGAAGCCAGCCGCCGACATGACCGGGCAGGGGACCATTCTTCTCGTGGAGGATGAGGACCCGGTCCGCGCCGTCAACGCCCGCGCGCTTTCCGCCCGCGGCTATACGGTGCTGGAGGCCGCCTCCGGCATCGAGGCGATGGAGATCATCCAGGAGCGCGGCGCCCCGGTCGATCTCGTGGTCTCGGACGTGGTCATGCCGGAAATGGACGGCCCGACCCTGCTGCGCGAATTGCGCAAGCTCTACCCCGACCTCAAGGTGATCTTCGTCTCCGGCTATGCCGAGGAAGCCTTCCGCAAGAACCTTCCCGAAGGGGAGGAATTCAACTTCCTGCCCAAGCCCTTCAGCCTGCGCCAGCTGGTCGAGACCGTGAAGCAGACGATGGCGCGGTAAGCTGCTGAATTAATTATATTTTAACCCTGCGGCATCGTGCCCTGCATATGGCTTGTGGATCCTCGAATGAGAACGAAAAAAGAACTTGCGGGCAGGAACAAAGTGAGTACATATATTCTCTCAACACCGCGTTGAGATTCACTCTTCCTCCTGCCATAAGGATGTTAGGTCATGTCACAGTCCTCCCTGAGACTGGTGGAAAGCTCATCAATGGATAAAGACAAATCGAAAGCTCTCGACGCGGCGCTCTCTCAGATCGAGCGTGCCTTCGGCAAGGGCTCGATCATGCGGCTCGGCAAGGGCCAGCAGCCGGTGGAAATCGAAACCATCTCGACGGGTTCGCTCGGCCTCGACATCGCGCTTGGCGTGGGCGGACTGCCCCGCGGCCGTATCATCGAGATCTACGGGCCGGAATCGTCGGGCAAGACCACGCTGGCGCTGCACACCATCGCCGAAGCCCAGAAGAAGGGCGGCGTCTGCGCCTTCGTGGACGCGGAACACGCGCTCGATCCCGTTTATGCCCGCAAGCTCGGCGTCAACCTGGACGATCTCCTGATCTCCCAGCCGGACACCGGCGAGCAGGCCCTCGAGATCGCCGATACCCTCGTGCGCTCCGGCGCCGTGGACGTGCTCGTCATCGACTCGGTTGCGGCGCTCACCCCGAAGGCAGAACTCGACGGCGAGATGGGCGAGGTCCAGCCGGGCCTCCAGGCCCGCCTCATGAGCCAGGCCCTGCGCAAGCTCACCGGTTCGATCTCGCGCTCGAACACGATGGTGGTCTTCATCAATCAGATCCGCATGAAGATCGGCGTCATGTACGGCTCGCCGGAGACGACGACGGGCGGCAACGCCCTGAAGTTCTACGCCTCCGTGCGCCTCGACATCCGCCGCGTCTCGACGCTGAAGGATCGCGACGATCCGATCGGCAACCAAGTGCGCGTGAAGGTCGTCAAGAACAAGGTCGCTCCGCCCTTCAAGCAGGTCGAGTTCGACATCATGTTCGGCGAGGGCGTGTCCAAGGTGGGCGAGCTCATCGATCTCGGCGTCAAGGCCGGCATCGTCGACAAGTCCGGCGCCTGGTTCTCCTACGACAGCCAGCGCCTGGGCCAGGGCCGCGAGAACGCCAAGCAGTTCCTGCGCGACAACCCGGAGGTCGCCAACAAGATCGAAGGCCTCATCCGCCAGAATGCCGGCTTGCTCGCCGAACGCATCCTGGAGCAGGCGACCCCGACCGCCGACGACCTGGACGAGGGTTCCGCCGAATAATGCATGGCTCGGATAAGTGGGATCCGGTTATTCGATAAGACCATGCACGAAAGAGTTTTTGCTCTCCTTCAAGGGCAAAGAGAGGCCGTCGCGAGAGATCGCGGCGGTCTTTTTCGTACGGGGTCCAGCTTACTGCGCGGCGGTAACACGCCAGACGGCGTTGCCCAGATCGTCTGCGATCAGGAGGGCCCCGGTCCTGTCCACCGCGACGCCCACGGGGCGACCATGGACGCTGTCCTCGCCGGCAAGGAAGCCTGTCACCACGTCCTGCGCCTTGCCGCTCGGCTTGCCGTTCTGGAAGGGCACGTACACGACCTTGTAGCCGTTGAAGCGGTCGCGGTCCCAGCTCCCATGTTCGCCGATGAAGGCGCCGCCGCGATAGGATGCCGGCAGGTTGTCCGCCGTGTAGAAGGTGAGGCCCAACGGAGCGACGTGCGAGCTCAAGGCATAATCCGGCACGATGGCGCTCGCGACGAGATCGGGCCGCTGCGGCATCACGCGCGGGTCGATGTGCTGGCCGAAATAGCTGTAGGGCCAGCCATAGAAACCACCGTCCTTCACGGAGGTCAGGTAGTCGGGCACGAGATTAGGGCCCAGCTCGTCGCGTTCGTTGGCCACGGCCCACAGGACCTTGGTCTGCGGTTCGAAGGCAAGGCTCGTCGGGTTGCGGATGCCCTCGGCGTAGATCCTCGATCGACCTGATGCCCGATCCACTTCCCACACGGCGGCGCGGCCCTTTTCGGCCTCCATGCCGTTCTCGGTGATGTTGCTGTTCGAGCCGACGCCCACATAGAGCAGCGACCCGTCGGGGTTCGCCGTGAGGGCTTTCGTCCAATGGTGGTCGATAGGCCCGCCCGGGAGGTCGCACAGCTTGGTCCCCGGCTCCGTGATCTGCGTCTGGCCTTGGGTGTAGTGGTACCGCATGATCGCGTCGGTGTTGGCGACGTATAGGTCCTCGCCGACGAGAGCGACGCCATAGGGCGAGTTGAGATGGTCGATGAAGACGGTCTTCATCTCGGGCACGCCGTCGCCGTTCGCGTCGCGCAGGAGAGTGATGCGGTTGCCGGCTTGCGTGTCGCCATGGGCGTACGACATGATCCAGCCCATGATGAGGTCCTTCGGACGCTGGGTCGGCTCCACGCCGGGACCGCCGGATTCGACCACCAGCACATCGCCGTTGGGCAGGGGATAGACGACCCGGGGATTGGCCAGATCATTGGCCATCGCCTGGATCTTCAGGCCGCTGGCGACCGTCGGGGTCTCGTTCGCGCCCCAGCCCACCGGCTTTGCCAGGTGCATGGGCGGCACGAAATATTGCTTCGGCTCGGGCAGAACCGGATTGGGGCCGATCTGGCTTTGTGTGTCGAAGGATCCTTCGTCCTCGCAGCCGGCGAGCGCCAGCACGGACAATCCGACAAGCGCGATCCATCTGCGAGCGATTCGGGGCGACGCCGTCATGACAGGACTCCTACCCGGTGGCGGTAGACCATCGACCAGCCCAGCCAGCCCGTCACGCATATGAGGAGCACGACGACGGCGGAGAGGACCAGTCCCGTCGGGACGACCGAAGTCCAGGCATCGCGGCTATGGACGAAGGCGTTGAGCAGGGACAGTCCCAGGACCAGTACGTTGCCGAGCAGGTGGGGCCATGCGGGCGCCTGGGCCCGGATCGAGCGGCTGCTCAGGAAATCTACCAGTCCCGCCAGGGCTGCCAGGCCGCCCATGATGAGGCCGACGGTCAGAAGCCAAGCGGAAAAGTTCGACCACATGATATCGGCCGTCTGCCAGTAAACGATGTCCGTCACGAGCGCGCCGGTGAAGCAGACGATGGGGAAGGGCACCAGCATCGGGTGGATCGGGTGACCCGCAATACTGGCCTTTGATGGTGGGTTACGTTCGCTCATCGCGACCTGTCCTCGGTATATTCTCCGGAGTTGACGGCGGCAGGGGGTGAAGGTTCCCGGACCGCGCCCTCACGACAGGGGGCCTCAAGGTCGCACTTTGGACGAAGCGCCACCTCGACAGGGAAAGCCGGGACGTCTAGAAACGGCCGAAACATGAGCACTATGGGCGATCGAGCCCCTTACCCTTACTCGAGCTAAGAGTTCCATGAGCGGCGTCAACGAAATCCGGTCGGCCTTCCTCGATTACTTCGCCAAGAACGGCCATGAGGTCGTGGCCTCGAGCCCCCTCGTGCCGCGCAACGACCCGACCCTGATGTTCACGAATGCCGGCATGGTGCAGTTCAAGAACGTCTTCACGGGAGCCGAGAAGCGCCCCTACAGCACGGCCGCGACGGCGCAGAAATGCGTGCGCGCGGGCGGCAAGCACAACGATCTCGACAATGTGGGCTACACGGCGCGCCACCACACCTTCTTCGAGATGCTCGGCAACTTCTCTTTCGGCGATTACTTCAAGGAGCGGGCCATCGAGCTCGCCTGGGGGCTGATCACCAAGGAATTCAGCCTGCCGAAGGACAAGCTGCTGGTCACCGTCTACCACGACGACGACGAGGCGGCGAACCTCTGGAAGAAGATCGCCGGGTTCTCGGATTCCAAGATCATCCGCATCCCGACCTCGGACAATTTCTGGCAGATGGGCGATACCGGTCCCTGCGGGCCGTGCTCGGAAATCTTCATCGACCAGGGCGACAAGCTCTGGGGCGGCCCTCCCGGCAGCCCGGAGGAGGACGGCGACCGGTTCCTCGAGTTCTGGAATCTCGTGTTCATGCAATACGAGCAGATCGAGCCCGGCAACCGCATCGGCCTGCCCAAGCCCTCCATCGACACGGGCATGGGGCTCGAGCGCATCTCGGCGATCATGCAGGGCGTATACTCGAACTACGATACGGACCTGTTCCGCACCCTGATCGAGGCCGTGGCCCATGCCACCGGCGTGGCGCCGGAGGGCGACCGCAAGGCTTCGCACCGCGTGATCGCCGATCACCTGCGCACCTCGTGCTTCCTGGTCGCCGACGGCGTGCTGCCGTCGAACGAGGGCCGCGGCTACGTGCTTCGCCGCATCATGCGCCGCGCCATGCGCCACGCCCAGCTGCTCGGCGCTCGCGACCCGCTCATGTACCGTCTCGTGCCGGTTCTCGTGCGCGAGATGGGACAGGCCTATCCTGAGCTGATCCGCGCCGAGGCGCTGATCACCGAGACCTTGAAGCTGGAGGAAACCCGCTTCCGTAAGACCCTGGAGCGTGGCCTGTCGATCCTCGACGAGGAAAGCCGCCTGCTGACCAAGGGCGAGAACCTGTCCGGCGAAACCGCCTTCACCCTCTACGACACCTACGGCTTCCCGCTCGATCTGACGCAGGACGCCTTGAAGCCCCGGGGCATCGGCGTCGATACGGACGCCTTCGATGCCGCGATGCAGCGCCAGCGCGAGATGGCGCGCGCCGCCTGGTCCGGATCGGGCGAAGCCGCCACGGAGACCGTGTGGTTCTCCGTCAAGGAGCGCACGGGCGCGACCGAGTTCCTGGGCTACGACACGGAAACGGCCGAGGGCATCGTCCTGGCGCTCCTGAAGGACGGCCAGGAGGTGGCGGAGCTCAAGGCCGGCGAGACCGGCCTCGTGGTCCTCAACCAGACGCCGTTCTACGGCGAATCCGGCGGTCAGGTCGGCGATACCGGCGTGATGCAGGGCGAGGGCGCGCGGGTGTTCGTGACCGGCACCGAGAAGAAGCTCGGCGATCTCTTCGTGCACCATGTCACCGTGGAGCACGGTCCGCTCAAGCTGAACCAGTCCCTGGAGCTCACCGTCGATCATGCGCGCCGTTCGGCCGTGCGGTCCAACCACTCGGCCACCCATCTCCTGCACGAGGCGCTGCGCCAGGTGCTCGGCGACCACGTGGCCCAGAAGGGCTCGCTGGTGGCGCCCGACCGCCTGCGCTTCGATTTCAGCCATCCGAAGCCCATCGAGGATGCGGAGCTTAAGGAGGTCGAGGAGATCGCCAACAGGGTCCTGCTCCAGAACGAGCCGGTGGTCACCAAGCTCATGGCCGTGGACGAGGCCATCGAGTCCGGTGCCCGCGCCCTGTTCGGCGAGAAGTACGGCGACGAGGTCCGGGTCGTGTCCATGGGCAAGGGTGAGCCCAACAGGGCGTTCTCGGTGGAGCTCTGCGGCGGCACGCATGTGAACCGCACGGGCGATATCGGCGTCATCACCATCGTGGGCGAGGGTGCGGTCGCCGCGGGCGTTCGCCGCCTCGAAGCCATGACGGGCGATGCCGCCCGTCGCTACCTTGCCGATGAGAGCCGTAAGCTGCGCGAGGTCGCAAGCCTTCTCAAGACCCCGGTGGACGAGGTTTCGGCCCGCCTATCGGCTCTCCTGGAAGAGCGCCGCAAGCTGGAGCGCGACCTCGCCGAGGCGCGCCGCAAGCTCGCCATGGGCGGCGGCGCTGCGGGCGGCGGCGATCCGGTCAAGGACGTGGCCGGCATCAAGCTCATGGCCCGCGCCGTCACCGGCGTCGAGATGAAGGACCTGAAGAGCCTCGCCGACGAAGGCAAGAAGCGCCTCGGCTCCGGGGTCGTCGCCATCGTGGGCGTGGCGGAGGACGGCAAGGCGGGCATCGTCGTCGGCGTGACCGAGGACCTGACGGGCAAGGTCGACGCGGTCGCCCTCGTGCGGGTCGGCTCGGAAAAGCTCGGCGGCAAGGGTGGCGGCGGACGTCGCGACATGGCCCAGGCCGGCGGACCCGACGGAGCGCAGGCCGAGGCGGCCCTGGCGGCCATCGAGGCGGCGCTCTCCGACGCCGCATGAGGTGAGGCGCCGTGCCGAGGGTTCATTCACACCCAACACGGCGCAGGATCTACGAAATTCTTGAACGCAGCAGCGTGAACGACCCCGTCGTTCACGCTGTTCATTTTGGCCTGATCCTGTTGATTGTCGTGAATGTCGCGGCCGTCGTCTTGGAAAGCGTCCCGTCGATCCGGGAGGGGCACAGCATTCTTTTTCTCGGGATTGAGATCGTCAGCGGATTCATCTTCACCGTGGAATACATGGCGCGTCTCTGGTGCGCGCCCGAAGACCCGCCATTCCAGCACATGAGGCCATGGCGGGCACGCCTGCGATGGGCCATGCATCCGCAATCCATCGTCGACCTTCTGGCCATCCTGCCGTTCTATCTCGCCTATTGGAACGTCGAGGGCCTGCGGACCTTGCTGCTGCTGCGGCTGTTTCGGTTCTTCAAGCTCGCGCGCTATTCGCCGGGCCTCGCGAGCCTCGCTGAAGCCATCTATGCTGAGCGGCGGGCCCTGCTCGCCTGCGGGATCATCCTCATCGGCGCCATGCTGCTTGCGGCCTCGGTCATGAACCTCGCCGAGCGGGAGGTGCAGCCCGACAAGTTCGGCACGATCCCGGAGGCGATGTACTGGGCCATCGTCACCCTGACCACGGTCGGCTACGGCGACGCGGTGCCGGTGACGCCCATCGGACGGGTGATCGCGGCCGTGACGGCCGTCATGGGCCTGATCATGCTGGCTTTGCCCGTCGGCATCGTGGCGAGCGCCTTCTCGCGGGAGATCCATCGGCGCGATTTCGTGGTGACCTGGAGTATGGTGGCCCGCGTGCCGCTCTTCGCCGATCTCGACGCGCATGACATCGCCACGGTGATGCAATGCCTCCGGTCGCGGAGCTGCATTCCGGGAGAGGTCATCGTCCGTAAGGGGGATGAAGCGCATTCCATGTACCTGATCGCCTCAGGAGACGTGGAGGTCGTGCTGCCGGGCGAGCCTGTGAGGCTCGGCCCGGGCGACTTCTTCGGCGAGATGGCGATCCTGAGGCGCCGCCGCCGCTCCGCCACCGTGAAGGCATCGACCCATTGCCGCCTGCTCATCCTCGATGCGAACGACCTTCATGAGCTGCTGGAGGCGAACCCTTCCATCGCGGAGCATATACACAAGGTCGCCCAGGCCCGCGGCGGGCGGAAGACCTCTTAAAGCATCGGATGTGAATTCGAGTTCACATCCGATGCTTTAAGGTTTTGGTTTGACGTATCTTTGCACGCGAAACCGGTTCCTACTTTTGCGTCCGATGCTTTAGCGAAACCTCGGCTGGCCTCAATCGTGGTCGGGATGCTGGCGCGAGGCCATTTTCTTCAAGTCATCCGGGGTTGCGTAATCCTCCGTCCGCTGGCCGGGCAGGCTGTGCAGCGTATCGAAGGCAGGGAGTTTGCTCTCGAGGCCATATTGGATTTCCGGCGCGACACGGCCGGGCTCGTCGAGGCTGCCGATCGAGACGGTGATGCGGTCCTGCTCCACATAGGAAAAGGTCAGCGGCGTGCCGCAATCCCGGCAGAAGCCCCGCTCCACGGCCTCCGAACTCTTGAAGATGCCCGGCCGCCCCTTCGTCCAGACCAGATCCTTTCGAGGAACGCCGGTGAGCGCGGAGAAGTAGTTGCCGAAAGCCTTCTGGCACATGCGGCAATGGCAGATGCTGGCATGGGTCGGCTCGGACATGAGTGCATACCGCACTGCGCCGCATTGGCAGCCGCCGGTCAGGGTGGATTTTGTGGAGTTACTCATCGTTGATCCTTTCGGCACTTAATGAGCTTTGTGCATCGACCAGGTTTCAATAGGTTTTGAGAAGGGAAGTAGGTTGCTTATCGATCTCATGAAGTCCTTCCCCCGCATTTGTCGCCGAAGCTCGATCAATGTCTCGCCGGCTCGACCATTCCCTCGTGAATCTTGTGCCCGTTGCGGATGACGGGATGATTGGTTTGAATGATGTCGATCGTCTTGAGATTCTGCGCACGTACACGAAGGCCAAAGAAGGATCCCTCAGGTTGGCGAAACCACAGACCGCGGTAGGTCGGCGGAGTCGGTGCCTCCTGAATATCGATACAGCTGCTTTCCAGAATGTGCTGGAACTCCGAAGACGTGACGAGGCGCGTATTGAGGGAAAGTACCCCTAGCGGCGTTCCTGCAACCTCACTGTATTCCGATGGGAGCCAGTAGACACCCGGTAAAGCGAACCATAATCCTCCCGGGTCTTCATCTTTCGCGCCGTTGGAGAGCCATTCCTGCAAGACGTTCTCGACGATGTCTTCAGGTTTGGAACCATACTGAAGCTGCGCAATCCAGCAGACGCCGTCCGGATCGTCACCACCACCGCCGATGACGGGAACCGCACAGTAGTCAAGCAAGCTGACAAGACAGCGGCGCACATAATCGGTCAGCGCGTCGCCCTCAAGGCCGAAACCGTAGCGGCCGCCCGGCACGATCTGCCATAGGCCCACTCCGTCGAGAGGCAGTTCATTGGTGACCTGTCGAATGTAATCACTCAATGTATCGCCGAAATGTTTGTGTCTGGGTTCGCCGTCCGTCGTCATCGTCTCTACCGTCTCTTTGCAGTTATGAAGGATCGCGCTCCTTCGGCAATTTCCGGATCTCGCGCGAAAGTTGCTTGCGACTGTCCTGAAGCCCTGCGCAGGCGATGTGCCATCTTCCGGCACAGCACTTGCGCTTCGACATGTTTCAATCCGGCGGCATCCAGGCGTATTCCCGCAGTGCGAACCAGAGCCCGCCGGGATCCTCATCCTTTGCGCCGTTCGCCAGCCACTCGCGCACGACATTGTCGATGATTTCTTCCGGCGTGGAACCGTATTGCCGCTGCGCGATCCACTCATGCTCGCCGTCAAGTCCGCCGCCGACCACCGGCACGGCGCCGCGCGAGAGAAGCTCAGCGATGCAGCGGCGCACGAAATCGGTCAACGCCTCGCCTTCGAGTTTAAACCCTTGTCGCCCTCCAGGTACGATCTGCCACATGCCTACGGCATCAATCGGCAGTTCGTCGGCGACCCGCTTGATGTGTTCGCTCATCGGGGTGCCATAATACCAATGCTTCGGCTCCTGGGTCATTTCTGATGCACCTTGTATCCGTTGGGGACGAGAGGATTATTGCTCCTGATGACGTCGAGCGTTACGCCATATCGCTCGCTCCATCGAATGCCGAAAATGGAGCCGTCCGGCTGCAGATACCATTGGCCTCGGTAGCCGACGGGAGACGAAATAATCTGTGAACCAGGTGTGACTGTTATCAGCATTTCTCGGAATTCTGATGTCGGAACGGTGTAAATGCCATCCGACGAACCCCCGCGTGAAAGTGGAGAAGTCTCCCCTAACGGTCGGCAAACAGGCTCTTGTGCCCTCAATTCCCGCAGGCGCGCGGTGGCTTGCATGGCTGTGGCCTGATGGGCCAGGATCTCGCCTTCGACGCCTTCGTAGAGGTTAGGCCGTGGCTTCCAGTTCGGATCGCGGCGCTGCACTTCGCGCACAAGCGCCGTTGCATGCGCTTCCGTCGCTGCAAGAAGTGTTTCCTGAGTGGGAGAGGTTTCGTAGGTCCGCCCGCGAATGGTGCGGATTCCTCCACTTCGACGGGCAGGCCAATTGACGGTCTCGACACGAGCCTCGCCATCATTGCCGCCTTCTCCCACCCATTGCCCGCCATTGGGACTTCCAGCCGGAACTCGCGGCTGGTTGGGGTTGAAGAGCTTAGGTGCGAGGGCGAGGCGCAGGCTGCGGAGTTCAAGCTGTGCGATGGAGAAGGCTCTTCGGGCGCCGAGCAATTCGCGCTGAAAGGAGGGTGTTGAGGACATAAACCATCCATAAGTTCTCAAATATGGATGAATTCCTAGAACAAAATAAGAACATTATCAAGCTTGCCGAAAGCCACCCGCGCAACAAAAAAGCCCGGCATGAGCCGGGCTTTGGGTCGGTCGCTGTCTCTCGTTCGTCATGCCAGGACTTGTTCCGGGCATCCTGTCTTCGGCCGGAAAGCCGCCGAGGACGAGTCGCGGATGGCCGGGACAAGGCCCGGCCATGACGATGAGGTGGCTTTACGCCGCCATCGCTTTTTTAAGGTTCTCGTCGATCTTGTCGAGGAAGCCGGTGGTGGAGAGCCACTTCTGCTCGGCGCCGACCAGGAGGGCAAGGTCCTTGGTCATGTAGCCGGCCTCGACCGTGTCGACGCAGACCTTCTCGAGGGTCGAGGCGAAGCGGGCGAGTTCCGCGTTGTCGTCGAGCTTGGCGCGGTGCGCGAGGCCACGGGTCCAGGCGAAGATCGACGCGATGGAGTTCGTCGAGGTCTCCTTGCCCTTCTGGTGCTCGCGGTAGTGGCGGGTCACAGTGCCGTGGGCGGCTTCCGCCTCCACCGTCTGGCCGTCCGGCGTCATCAGCACGGAGGTCATGAGGCCGAGCGAGCCGAAGCCCTGCGCCACCGTGTCGGACTGCACGTCGCCGTCGTAGTTCTTGCACGCCCACACATAGCCGCCCGACCACTTGAGGGCGGAGGCGACCATGTCGTCGATCAGGCGGTGCTCGTAGGTGATGCCGGCGGCGTCGAACTTCGCCTTGAACTCGTTCTGGTAGACTTCCTCGAAGATGTCCTTGAAGCGGCCGTCATAGGCCTTGAGGATGGTGTTCTTCGTGGAGAGATAGACCGGGTACTTGCGCATCAGGCCGTAGTTCATGGACGCGCGGGCGAACTCGCGGATCGAGTCGTCGAGGTTGTACATCGCCATGGCGACGCCGGCGCCCGGGAACTTGAAGACTTCCTTCTCGATGACCGTGCCGTCCTCGCCCTCGAACTTGATCGTCATGCGGCCCTTGCCCGGCACCTTGAAGTCGGTGGCGCGGTACTGATCGCCGAAGGCGTGGCGGCCGACGATGATCGGCTGGGTCCAGCCGGGAACGAGGCGCGGAACGTTCTTGCAGATGATGGGCTCACGGAAGATCACGCCGCCGAGGATGTTGCGGATCGTGCCGTTGGGCGACTTCCACATTTCCTTGAGGTTGAACTCCTTCACGCGGGCCTCATCCGGCGTGATGGTGGCGCACTTCACGCCGACGCCGTACTTCTTGATGGCCTCGGCGGCCTCGACGGTGACCTTGTCGTTGGTGGCGTCACGGTGCTCGATGCCCAGGTCGTAGTACTTCAGGTCGATGTCGAGATAGGGGTGGATCAGCTTCTCTTTGATGAAGTGCCAGATAATGCGGGTCATCTCGTCGCCGTCGAGTTCGACGACCGGATTGGCAACCTTGATCTTCGCCATGATCTCACCTTGCGCTTGTAGGGCTGGAACGGTCCTGCCCTGCGGCAGGATGGTTGCGGGGGCTATAGCGCGGTTGAGGCCGGGGGGGAAGGTGGGGGCGGGTGAGGAATTCAGCGCTTTCCGGCGCGCGGCGGCATTTTCGGCGTCTCGGTGCACAGGGCGGCGCTGAACAGCGAGTTGACGGTCGCCGCCTTGCTCCGGATCGTCTCGGGAACCCGAGGGCTTCTGACGATGGATGCCGTCGCTTTGAGGATGGCCCTGTCGCAGGCGCAAGTGCCGCGGCCGTACTGCTCGTAGCAGAGATCGTGCGCCCGGCAGGCGGCATCGAGGGCATCAACGGGCGAGGCCCGGTTCGCATCGCCCGCGCCGCACCAGTTTCCATGAAACAGCGGAGGCGCCGGTTGGGCCGGGATGGCGGAGGGCGCCGCGAGGGTTGGGCTCAAGAGGAAGGGCATCAGGCAGAGACTCGTCGCAAGAGGACGCAACAGGGGCACTCGATACTCCATGGCGGCAGGCAATGTGACGCTATGACGTCAATGTCGACAGGAAATAAGGCACATCCATGGGTCTGAGTTCCCTTGAAGAGAAAACTCACCACGCCACGTGTGCTGCCGCACGGAAACGCAAGCTTATCCGTAGTTCAGATCGTGTCGTTCCGGCGGCTCCCCTAGAGGCATCTGGTCCGACCATTCGGATTTGGGGCGCCGTTGGAAGAATTTTGTTGAACATCAAGGGGAGCTGACATGCGTCTTGCTATCATTCTCGGAACTGCGGCCCTGGTTCTGGCCGGCTGCCAGACCGCCGAGCAATCCATGGCCAATGCCGATTCCGTCTGTGTGGAATCCGGCCTCAAGCCCGGCACGAAAACCTTCGAGCGCTGCCGGAATGCCAACTACCGCAACAACGTCGCGCAATCGAACGCGGCCGCCAGCCAAGTGGCCGTCGGTACGGCCGTCGGCGTCGTCGGCGGCGCCGCCCTCGGGGCTGCTTCGGCTCGCCCGTATTACCATTGCGGCTGGGGCTGCTGGTAAGCATCGGACCGAATTGCTTCAGAAAAGAGACGGTAAGCTGTCGTTGTGCTTAGAAAGGCTCCTTGGGATGTTCTCAAGGAGTTCTTTTGGTGTATAAAATCGTATTGCGCAAATTATTGGTATAGATACTTCTCGCATTTTTTGTCGATAGTATCTCCAGAGGACAATTTAAGTGCAGCCTCTATGGCTTCGCGAATTTCTTTATCGTTGAGATAAGAAAGTTCCATTTCGGAACATATGGCAGATGCTTGTGGAGAACGATGCCCGAATACATCCCGGGGGCTATACCAGCTTTCAGATGAAAGAGCTCTTAGAACCCTTCTCCTATCACTCGATACTAGGTCGTTATGTCGGAGGCCGTCTCCTATTAGCTCGATAGTCATGGCACCTGCTATAGTGACAAGGGCAAGATTTATTCCAGTTATTAGATGCTTACGAGATTGACCTTCTAAAAGTCTAATCGCTTTAGAGCGAAGTAAAAGTCGGTGTCCGGCTAGAAGGGGAACTAGGCTAAATACCACAGCCGCAAAGCCATATCTGCCAAACATCGCGAATGCAAAAAGCGATGGTAGGAGTAGGGCTATACCAACTAGATAATATCCGATGCCCGTTACGATCAAAACACCGCTCACGATTTGTTGAGAAGTTTCGTCGCTTAGAAACCTTGGGAGAGCGTAGGCAATCATTGCTCCGACAACGCATGTAGAAAACGTGAGCGGATAGTAGAGCCACACGAGACCTCCGCCAATAAAATCTCCCGTGAGATAAATCATCGGAAGCAGGTATATCACCAATGTATCAAGCAATTTGCCTCGCCAAGATTCACGAGGCGGCTTGACCCGATTCAATTCGAGTGCGTCTTCCATCGAATGTAGCCAGATGTCCGTATGTTGAAACAATGAAACACTTTATCATCATCTTCTTGGAACTCTAACCGGCCAAGAACATCGGCATGGTGGCCAGGGCCATGGCCGATTTCGGTTTGTCGGAGCTGCGCCCTGATGCGGCGTCAGCGCGGCTTTCATTTGCAGACAAACGGATTGGGTTGGCTTAAATCGACAGAGTTGCCCATCGTGCCTGCCGGGTCCGATCCATGCATAGACGAAGCTTTCTCGCCGCGACCTCCTTCATCGCCGGGTTGTCTGCCCTCCGGTCACGATCGGCGCTCTCGGAAACCAGCTCGCCGACCCATCGCCTCGCGCAGAGGCGGTTCGATTCGGCGGACGGGCAACGCCATTACCAGGTATTCGTCGCTGTTCCAGTCGCCGATCCGCCCGCTGAAGGTTGGCCCGCCATCTATATGCTCGACGGCAATGCGGCCTTCGACGCTCTCCAGCAAGCTGACCTCGATCTTGTGCGGGACCATGCCCTCGTCGGGATCGGTTACGAGGAGGGACGGAACGACCCGGACAACCGGGACCTCGATTACACGCCACCCTTTTCCCTGGATGGGATGACCTTTCCGGCCGATCCACCCTCGATGGAAAAGGCCGGAGGAGGGGATGTCTTCCTGGCTCTCATGGCAGAGCGCATGCTTCCCCAACTGGCCAAGGAATTCTCCCTCGATCCCACACGGCGGATGCTGTGGGGCCATTCCTATGGCGGGCTCTTCGCCGTCAACGCCCTGTTCAAGCAGCCCGATCTGTTCCGGTCCTATTACGCCATCAGCCCCTCGTTATCGTGGCATGCGCCGCTGATGCTGCACGCCGAGGGCGTTTCGCAGCATCGCGCGGTGGGACAGTCGGAGCTGGTGATCCTCTACGAGGTTGTGGAGGCGGGCGGCGATGAGCGTCGGCGGGCTCGGTTGCAGCGGAGGCGGATGATCTTCGACGAAATGTTCAAGCGGCTTGGCGCCCGAGCCGATATCGCCCTGACGCATCGCGCTTATCCTGGAGAGAATCACGGTTCCATGTTTGGAGTGGGCATGAGAGCAGCTCTCGCCCGTGGCGTCCCGAAGTGATCCGATCCGTAGCCCATCCATGACCGACCTTCCGCAAAAGCCCGTCATCATCCTCGTGGAACCCCAACTGGCCGAGAACATCGGCATGGTCGCTCGGGCCATGGCCAATTTCGGCCTGTCGGAGCTGCGCCTCGTGTCGCCGCGCAACGGCTGGCCCAAGAAGGGTGCGCATTCGGCCGCCTCGGGCGCGACCCATGTGCTGGAAGGAGCGGTGCTCTACGACACGGTGCGCGAGGCCATCGCGGATCTGAGCTTCGTCTTCGCCACCACGGCTCGCGAGCGTGGGCAGATGAAGCGCGTCTTCGCGCCTGACGATGCGATGAAGGAGGCGCAAGGGCGCCTCGGGGCGGGGCAGGGCGTCGGCATCCTGTTCGGGCGTGAGCGCACGGGGCTGGAGAACGACGAGGTGTCGCTGGCGGACGCCATCGTCACCTTCCCGGTCGACCCGAAATTCTCCTCGCTCAATCTCGCGCAGGCGGTCCTGCTCGTGTCCTACGAATGGTACAAGCTCGCCACCGGGGGCGCGCTGCCCTTCGAGGGTGGCCGGCAATCGCCTCCGGCTCCGCGCGAGATGGTGACGTCGTTCTTCGACTACATCGAGACCGAGCTCGAGGCCGTGAACTTCTATCCCGAGGACAAGAAGCCGACCATGACCCGCAACATGCGGGACATCTTCCACCGGCTGGAAATGACCGAGCAGGAGGTGCGCACCCTGCGCGGGGCGATTCGTGCCCTCGCGGAAGGCAGACGATTGAGAAAACCTTAATCTAATCGTGGCCTTATACCGGTTGGGCCCTATCTGGCCGGTTGTGAAAAGAGTTCGAGACGACGATGCGCCGCTCCCTGCTGCCTGCTCTGCTCCTTGGCGCCTCACTCGTTGCCCTGCCGGCTCACGCGGCGACGCCGCCGCAACAGCCCGCGCAAGGGCCGGGCGGGCGCGACTACACGTCGACCGAGGTGGTGAAGCGGGCGCTCGGCACCGCGAGCAGCGGGACGTTCGTATTCCATGGAAATGACGAGCCCTCCACGCGGCGTCCCGTGGTGGTGTTCCTGCATTCCTGGGGAGCCGTGAATCCGGGTCTCTATGGCGGCTGGATCGATCACTTGGCCCGCAAGGGCCACCTCGTGCTCTTCCCCCGTTTCCAGGAGGTGAACCGCTCCCGTCCCGCCGATGCCTCGAACTTGGCCGAGGACCTGATCCAAAATGCTCTCGCGGAGCTGGCGGACGATCCGAAGGCCAAGCCCGACAAGGAGCGCATCGCCTTCATCGGCCACTCGGCGGGCGTACCGATCGCGCTCAACCTTGCGGCCGGGGCGAGTTCCGGCAAGGTCCCGGCGCCGAAGCTGATCTTCGGCCTGATGCCGGGCGGCATCGCATCCAACGAGAAGGAGCGCGGCATTCTCCTGCGCGATCTCTCGGCGGTCGATCCGGCAACCATGATCATCACCATGAGCGGCGACAGGGACTACCTGCCGAGCGATCGTGCGTCCCGCCTGCTGCTCCAGCAGGCCAGCGCCGTTCCCGCGTCCCGCAAGCTGTTCATGCGGGCCCCGTCGGATGACCACGGCTTTCCTGCCCTGACGGCGACACTCGCATCGCCCGGGTCGCCGAAAGCCGATTACGACGCTTCCGCCATCAAGCTGCCGCCCGATCCGCCTCGCGATCCCAAGCAGCGGAACACCTGGCGCTGGAGCGCCGACATGTCGCTCAGCGGGCCGCAGACGATCCTGACCCAGCAGCTCGGGACCAACGGTACCGATGCTCTCGACTTCCTCGCCTTCTGGAAAACCTTCGACCTTGCTTCCGACGCGGCCTTCGCCGGCAAGGAAGCCTCGGCTCTCCTGCGCGATCCCAAATTCGTCGACATGAGCACCTGGAGCGACGGCTGGCCCGTCAAGCGTCTCTTGGCGCAGATGCCCAAAGGAGAAGGGCCGGCGGACAAAGGTGAGCCGGCGCCGCGCCGCAAGCTGAACATGGCGCCTCCGGAAACCAAGCAGGGCCTCGCGCATCGTGCGGACCCAGCGGGCCGCGCTAGCGAAAAGTGGTCCCGGTTTTCGCTGACGCGGCCCTCCGGGTCCGCGCCGAACGATGCGCAAGCTCAAGAGTTGAGCATCGGACCCAAAAGTGCAAGTCCACTTTTGGGTCCGATGCTCTAGCGGATTTTCTGACCAAGTCGCGTTCGTAAGGGTTGGTTATGCGTGTCGATCTTCTGGCGGGGGCAACCTATAATCCCGCCGTCATGCCGTCTCCCGTTCCCACCATCCTCGTCTTCGATTCCGGTCTCGGCGGCCTCACGGTGTTTGCCGAGGTACTGAAGGCGCGCCCGGACGCGCGCTATGTCTATGCGGCTGACGATGCGGGCTTTCCCTATGGCCGGCTGAGCGAGGCGGTGCTGGCGGAGCGGGTCGTCGCCGTGATGGAGCGATTGGTCGCCCTGCACGATCCCGACATCGTCGTGGTGGCGTGCAACACCGCATCCACGGTGGTCCTGCCGCATCTGCGCAAGCGGTTCTCCATTCCGTTCGTCGGCACCGTCCCGGCGATCAAGCCGGCCGCGCGTACGACGCAAACCGGATACATCTCCGTTCTCGCCACCCCGGGCACTGTGGCGCGGGATTATACCCGCGACCTCATCGAGACCTATGCGGCGGGCTGCAAGGTGAACCTCGTCGGCTCGCGGCGTCTCGCGGGCTTTGCCGAGGCGGAGCTCGCGGGCGATCCCGTGCCGGATCAGGACTTGCTGGACGAGCTTCTGCCCTGCTTCATCGAAGGCCCGGACGGCAGGACGGACGTGGTGGCCCTGAGCTGCACCCACTACCCGCTGCTGCTCCAACGGTTTCAGGCCCTGGCACCCTGGCCTGTCACCTGGATCGACCCGGCCCCGGCCATCGCCCGCCGGGTGACCCAGCTCATCGGCGGGCCCGTGCCCGGCCATGAAGCCGACGATGACGAAGCCATCGCGGTCTTCACCGACGGGGCAGGGATCGGAGTCCCCTTGCGGACAGCGCTCCATACGCGAGGACTGTCGCAGGTTGTCGTGGAATCCTGGCCGATGCGGCTTCCCGTGCCTCAGCCCGAATAAGAATCGGTGCACGAAAGTGTGTAGGGCTTCGCTCTAACGCTCCCGGTGGTGCTTCCTAGATACGGAGGTGAGTCCACGCGCGGGAGACCTCAATGGTCGAGCCGAAGCCGACGTCAGGGCGCAAGTCCCGAGGCCTCATTGCCGTTCTTCTCTTCCTCGTCCTTGCTGCGGGAGGCTGGGGAGCCTGGCATTGGCATGAGGCCCAGACGGCGCAAAGGGCGGCCGCCGCGCGGCCAGCCGCACCTGCTCCCGTTCCCGTTCAGGTTGCATCCGTAGAGGCGAGCGACATCCCCATCTACCTGACGGGGCTCGGTTCCGTGCAGGCACTGAATACGGTGACCGTCCGAAGCCGCGTCGACGGCCAGATCGATAAGATCGCGTTCCAGGAGGGGCAGATGGTCAAGGAGGGCGACCTCCTGCTCCAGATCGACCCACGTCCGTTCCAGGCCGCCCTGGACCAGGCCGTCGCCAAGAAGGCGCAGGACGAGGCTCAGCTCGTGAGCGCCAAGGCGGATCTCGAACGAACCCGTCAGCTCATCACCCGCGACTTTGCGTCCAAGCAGCAGTTCGACGTCCAGCAGGCGAACGTGAACTCGCTCAACGCCCAGATTCAGGCCGATCAGGCTGCCATCGACAATGCAACCACCCAGTTGAGCTATACGACGATCCGGGCGCCGCTCACGGGCCGCACGGGCCTGCGGCAGGTCGACCAGGGCAACATCGTCCATGCCTCCGACACGAACGGCATCATACAGATCGCCCAGATCGAGCCGATCGCCGTCATCTTCACCGCTCCCGAGGCGGAGCTTTCCGGTATCCTGAAGGCGAAGGGCCAGGGGCCGCTCAAGGTCTGGACACTGTCCTCTAACGGCAAGGAACCCCTGGCCGAAGGTGAGCTCACCCTGGTGAACAACCAAGTTGATTCCGCCACGGGGACCGTGCGCCTCAAGGCGGAATTCGCCAACAAGGATCATAGCCTCTGGCCCGGCATGTCGGTGGATGCGCGCCTGCTCGTGCGCACGCTCAAAGGGGTCGCGGCCGTGCCGAGCACGGCGGTCCAGCGCGGGCCGCAGGGTCTCTACGCCTATGTCGTCAGGAGCGACAGCACGGTCGAGATGCGGCCCCTCAAGGTCGGGGTGATCACGGGCGACCAGGCGGTGATCGAAAGCGGATTGAATGTCGGGGAAAGGGTCGTTACGGCAGGGCATTACCGTCTCCAGCCCGGAGCTCCCGTAAAGGTGACGAATGCTTCGGAAGAGCATGTCGCCGCCGGAGATCCCGTGAGATGAGTGCGGCATTCCCAGGCGGCGGCGTCTCGGCGCCCTTCATCCGCTATCCAGTGGCCACCACGCTGCTGATGATCGGGATCCTGTTCGCGGGCCTTGCGGCCTATCCCTTCCTCCCGGTCGCACCGCTGCCCCAGATCGACTTTCCGACGATCCAGGTCTCCGCGACGCTGCCGGGCGCGAGCCCGCAGACCATGGCCTCGTCCGTCGCCCAGCCCCTCGAACGGCAGTTCGGACAGATTCCAGGCGTGACCCAGATGTCGTCCGCGAGCGCGCTCGGCTCGACCTCGATCACGATCCAGTTCGATCTCGACCGGAACATCGACGCGGCGGCCCAGGACGTCCAATCGGCCATCAATGCGGCTGGCGGACAACTGCCGAAGAATCTGCCGAGCCCGCCGACCTACAGGAAGGTCAACCCGGCCGACACGCCAATCCTCATCGTCTCCGTGACCTCCGACACCCTGCCGCTCACGGAGGTCAGCGATAACGCGGACACCAAGCTCGCCCAGCAGGTGAGCCAGATCTCGGGCGTGGCCCAGGTGGTGATCGGCGGCCAGCAGAAGCCCGCCATCAGGGTGCAGCTCGATCCCACGAAGCTGGTGAACAAGAACCTGTCCCTGGAGGACGTGCGCGCCAAGCTCGCCATCTCCACGGTCGATGCGCCCAAGGGTTCCATCGACGGGGAGACCCGCAGCTTCACCATCTATGCCAACGATCAACTGGTCCAGGCGGAGGAGTGGAACGACGTCATCGTGGCCTATGCGGAGGGCGCTCCCATCCGGGTGCGGGATATCGGCCGCGCGGTGGCAGGCCCCGAGAACACCAAGCTCGCCGCCTGGGCCAACGGAAAGCGCGGCGTGTTCCTCATCGTCTTCAAGCAGCCCGGCGCCAACGTGATCGAGACGGTGGACCGGGTGAAGGCCCAGCTGCCCCGACTCGAAGCCGCGATGCCTCCCGCCATCAAGATCGGGGTCCTGAGCGACCGGACCCAGACCATCCGGGCCTCCGTGGCCGACGTGCAGTTCACCCTTCTGATCACCATCGCCCTCGTGGTGCTCGTGATCTTCGTTTTCCTGCGGCGGCTCTGGGCGACGGTCATTCCAAGCGTCACGGTTCCCCTGGCTCTGCTCGGCACCTGCGGCCTGATGTATCTCGCAGGTTACAGCCTCGACAACCTGTCCCTCATGGCGCTGACGATCTCCGTGGGCTTCATCGTCGACGATGCCATCGTCATGCTCGAAAACACCGTCCGTCACGTCGAGAGCGGCGAGACGCCCATGAGGGCGGCCTACAAGGGGGCCGGGGAGATCGGCTTCACCATCCTGTCCATCAGCGTGTCCCTGGTCGCCGTCTTTATCCCGCTCCTTCTGATGGGCGGCATCATCGGCCGGCTGTTCCGCGAATTCTCCATCGTCATGACCATGACGATTGCGGTGTCGGCCATCGTGTCGCTGACGCTGACTCCCATGATGGCGTCGCGTCTTCTCAAGCCGCACGGGCCCGAGGAGAGGCACGGCCGGCTCTATCGCTGGCTCGAAGCAGCGTTCACGGCCCTGGAGCGCGGCTACGAGCGGGGTCTCGATGCGGTCCTGCGCCACCGGTTCCTGACGCTCCTCGTGTTCTTCGCGACGCTTGCAGCGACTGTCGCCCTGTTCATGGCGATCCCGAAGGGCTTCTTCCCACAGCAGGATACGGGCTTCCTCGTCGGCACGTCGGAGGCGGCCCAGGACATTTCGTTCAAGGATATGTATGAGCGCCAGCAGGTGCTCGGCGAGATCGTCGGGAGCGATCCCGACGTTGCGACCTACGCCATGTCGATCGGGGCGGGAAACGGCGCATCCACCCTCAATACGGGCCGGCTCTACATCAGCCTGAAGCCCCGGTCGGAGCGGAGCGCGTCCGCCACCGAGATCATCGCCCGCCTGAGGCCGCAGATAGACAAGGTCGAGGGCATCCGCCTATTCCTGCAGGCTTCGCAGGACATCAACGTCGGCGGGCGCCAGGCGCGCACCCAGTACCAGTACACCCTCCAGGACGCGAACCTGGACGAGCTGAACGACTGGGCTCCGAGGGTCCTGGAGAAGCTCAAGACCCTGCCCGAGCTGCGCGACGTTGCCACCGATCAGCAGGTGAGTGGCACGACCCTGACCCTGACGATCAACCGGGACCAGGCCTCCCGCTTCGGCTTCACGCCGCAGCAGATCGACGACACGCTCTACGACGCCTTCGGGCAGCGGCAGGTCACCCAGTATTTCACCCAGCTCAACAGCTACAACGTGGTCATGGAGGTTCTGCCGGACCTGCAGGGCGATACGGAAACGCTCGGCAAGATCTACCTGAAGTCTCCGATCTCCGGCCAGCAGGTCCCGCTCTCGACCTTCGCGAGCTGGACGACGCGCAAGATCGCGCCGCTTGCGATCAATCACCAGGGGCAGTTTCCCGCGATCACGATCAGCTTCAACCTCGCGCAGGGCACCGCCCTGGGCGAGGCGACACAGGCCATCCAGCGGGCCGTGGCCTCGCTCAACCCGCCCGGGTCGCTCGCCGGGACGTTCCAGGGCAATGCGCAGGCCTTCCAGGCCTCGCTCGCGACGGTGCCGCTCCTCATCGCCGCAGCTCTCGTGGTCGTCTACCTGATCCTGGGCATCCTCTACGAGAGCTACATCCACCCCATCACGATCCTGTCGACGTTGCCCTCGGCGGGGCTCGGGGCCATCGCGACGCTCATGCTGTTCGGGTTCGACTTCAGCCTGATCGCCTTCATCGGGGTGATCCTGCTGATCGGCATCGTGAAGAAGAACGGCATCATGATGGTGGATTTCGCCATCAGCGCCGAGCGGGACGAGGGGCTTAGCCCCCGCGATGCCATCCGGAAGGCGGCGATCCTGCGGTTCCGCCCGATCATGATGACCACCATGGCGGCGCTTCTCGGCGGCGTGCCCCTCATGCTGGGCCACGGAACGGGCTCGGAGATCCGCCAGCCCCTCGGCTACGCCATCGTGGGCGGTCTTGTGGTCAGCCAGGCCCTGACGCTGTTCACGACGCCGGTGGTCTACCTCTATCTCGACAGCCTGTCCTTGGCCGTCCGCTCCTGGTGGTCCGGGCGCCATCCTGAAGCCGAGGAGCAGACCGAAGCGACCGCCCAGGCGGCCGAATGAGGCATCTTCCTTGACAGGGTAGACCTTCTCGACTAAGGCAATCCCGTTCACGCGGTCCTCAGGGGCCGCGTAACTTTTTACGCTCCCGTGGCCCGGTTCCGGCCGGCCTGTCGTCCCGTCCCCTGAGACGGCCCCTTGGGCCTCATCAGACATGAGGGGAAGAGGAGGGCGCGTTCCTCGCAGATTCGACAACAAAGAGGAACAGCGATGTCGAAGCGCATTCAGGCCAAGCATAAGCTTGACCGCCGCATGGGTCAGAATATCTGGGGCCGCCCGAAGAGCCCCGTGAACCGCCGCGAATATGGTCCGGGCCAGCACGGCCAGCGCCGCAAGGGCAAGATGTCCGACTTCGGCACGCAGCTGCGCGCCAAGCAGAAGCTCAAGGGCTACTACGCCAACATCACCGAGAAGCAGTTCCGCCGCTACTATGCGGAGGCGATCCGCCTGAAGGGCGACTCCGGTGAGAACCTGGTCGGCCTGCTCGAGCGCCGTCTCGACGCGGTCGTGTACCGCGCGAAGTTCGTCGCCACCCCGTTCGCGGCCCGTCAGTTCGTCAACCACGGTCACGTGAAGGTCAACGGCCGCCGCGTCAACATCCCGAGCTATCAGGTGAAGGCCGGCGATGTGATCGAGGTGAAGGACAAGTCGAAGCAGCTCGAGGTCGTCGTCGTGGCGTCCCAGCTCGCCGAGCGCGACGTTCCGGACTACATCGAGGTCGATCACTCCAAGATGACGGCCCGCGTGACGCGCATCCCGACCCTGTCGGAAGTGCCGTACCCGGTCCAGATGGAACCGAACCTCGTGATCGAGTTCTATTCGCGCTAATCCGCGAAAGCCGATCCAAGAATGCAGAAGGCCGCCCGTTGGGCGGCCTTTTTGTTGTTACTGCTGCGGGGCAGGAGCGGGGCCACGAGGGCCGGGGCCCATTCCTCCGCCATGCTCCATCATCATCCCGGCACGGCGGCCGTGATGGCCGCCCCGTCCGCGACGCTCGCCCCAGCCGCCGTTGATGGCTTCGCGCATGAGGCGCGGGGCGATCCGCTTCTGGTCCTCGCTGAAGCTGTCCCAGAGCGGGCGAAGGGCCGTGGTCAGCGCCGCCGAGCGCTGAGCGCTTTGATTCAACATCGTGCTGCGCTGCTCCAGGCGCTGCATCAGGTCCATGGACCGGCGCTGGTCGCGGTTCTCACGAAACTGCTGCATGCGGGTGTAGCGCTCCGAGGCCGATGTCCGGATCGCGGTTTCCACCGGACCCCACAGGCGATCCTGATCGGCGGACAGCTTCAGGCCGGCCTTGATCGCCGCAATGCGGGCATCCACGAGCCGGTTGTAATCGTCCTGGCTCATGCGGGGACGCCGGTTCTGCTGACCCTGGTCCTGGGAGGCCGCCGGCGCATTCGGCGCAGGATTCTGCTGCTGTGCGAACGCGTAAGTCCCGGAGCCGGCCAGCAGGGCGGCGAGGGCGGCGGTTGCAAAGGTCTTCATGGGTATCCTCCGTTGTGGCGATAGGATTAGATTGCTCCGATCCTGCTCTCGCTCAGGTGAAGGCCGCATGAACTTTTCGTCATGTGGATAAGGTTAGAGCGAGGCTCCGAACCCTCACAACCGCTTTAGGAACCCGGCGAAACGCATCAGGCCTTCCGGCCAGGGGCCGTGGCCGCTTTCGGTGTTCAGGTGGCCGGCATCGCCCGCGTCGACGATCGCCGAGCCCCAGGCATAGGCGATGTCCTCCGCCTTGGCGTAGTCGCAATGCGGGTCGGTCCGGCTGGCAACGAGAACCGAGGGGAAGGGAAAAGGCTCGCGCGGAATAGGCGCGAAGGCCCGGTCGATGGCCGGGATGAAATCGGGCCGTTCCACGTCCGGCAGGCTGACCAGAAAGGCGCCCCGGGCCTTGCCATCCGCGAGCCTCGGGGCCGCGTGGGCGATGGCCAGCACGCCGAGGCTATGCCCGACGAGCACGACCGGCTTCGTGGCGCGCTCCACGTCGCGCACGATGCGCTCGACCCAGGCGTCCTTGTTAGGGGCATCCCAGTTCTCCTGCTCGACCCGCCAGGCGGTCGAGAGCTGGCGCTCCCACCGGCTCTGCCAATGGTCTTCACCGGAATTCGTGTGGCCGGGAACGATGAGGATTTCGCAATCGGAGGTTTTCATGAGCCGGAGATAAAGACCCGTGCCGGCAGGTTCAAGCGCTCTGCTTCATCTCCATGTTCTGCTCCGCCTCCTTCAGGACAGCCTCCCGTTCCGCGATGTAGTCGCGGGTCAGGGGCAATACGTCGTTGCGGCGGGCGAGCTGAAGCTGGAAGACGACCGCATCCTGCCAGCGGAAGGCGGATTCCGACATGGCGAGATAACACTCCCACATCCGGCAGAAACGCTCGTCATAGAGGCGCAGGACCTCCTCGCGATGGGCCATGAAGCGCTCGCGCCAAGCCTTCAGGGTATAGGCGTAGTGCAGCCGCAGGACCTCGATGTCGGCGACCACCAGCCCTGCGCGCTCGACGGCAGGCATCAGCTCCGACAGGACGGGCAGGTGGCCGCCGGGAAAGATGTATTTCGTGATCCAGGGATTGGTCGGGTAGGGCGTGCCCGTTCGTCCGATGGTGTGGAGGAGCATAACGCCGTCCGGCTTCAGGAGGCTCCGACAAGCCTGGAAATAGGCATCGTAGGCGGACACGCCCACATGCTCGAACATGCCGACCGAGACGATCCGGTCGAAGGAGCCTTTCGTGTCGCGGTAATCCTGTAGCTCGAACCGCACCCGGTCCTGAAGGCAGGCGGTGGCGGACCGCTTGCGCGCAGCCTCCAGCTGCTCCTCCGAGAGTGTGATGCCCTTGACGGAGCCTGCTCCGGCAACCTGAGCCAGATAGAGCCCCATTCCGCCCCACCCGGAACCGATGTCCAGCACGCTGTGGCCCGGATCGACAAGCAGCTTGGCCGCGATGTGCCGCTTCTTGGCCATCTGCGCCTCTTCGAGGCTCGCATCGGGGTGGTCGAAATAAGCGCAGGAATACTGGCGGTCGCTGTCGAGGAAGAGGGAGTAGAGACGACCGTCGAGGTCGTAATGGTGGGCGACGTTGCGCTTCGATCGGATCGCATCGTTTTCCGCCCGGCGCAACATCCAGGCGCGGATCTTGCGCAGGCGATGGAAGGGAAGCTCGTCGAGTTCCCCATGAGTATCCTGGAGGAGAAGCTGAAGCAGGTCGAGGATATTGCCCTGTTCGATGAGGAGGCGGCCATCGACGAACAATTCGCCGAGCTTCAGTTCCGGGTGAAGGCAGAGGGCCATCTGGGCCGCGGCATCCGTAAACCGGATCGAGACCCGCGGCTCGGCCCCGTCGCCGAAGGTGGAACGCTTGCCCCTGGCCGTCGTCATCTCCAGGGTGCCGTGTTTAACGGCCCGCGTGAACGCAAGATCGAGAAGCTTCTCCGACAGCATGGCAACAATCCCCGCGCCGTTGATCTCCTAATCGGGGATTGTCGCTCACTCTGGAAATTTTTCCACCCCTTAAGCTATGCGCCGCTCGCGCCGAAGACCCGCGTGAAGATCGTATCCACATGCTTGAAGTGGTAGCCGAGGTCGAAGCAGGCCGCGATCTCGTCCGCGGACAGGTATTTCGTCACATCGGGATCGTTCTTCAGGAGGGTCAGGAAGTCGCCTTCGCCGCGCCAGACCGGCATGGCGTTGCGCTGGACGAGCCGGTAGGCATCCTCGCGGGACGCGCCCTTCTGGGTCAGGGCCAGGAGAACCCGCTGGGAATGGACGAGGCCGCCGAGGCGATCCAGGTTCTTCTGCATGTTCTCCGGATAGACCACCAGCTTGTCGATGACGTTGGTCAGGCGGGCGAGGGCAAAGTCCAGGGTCACGGTGGCGTCGGGGCCGATCATGCGCTCGACGGACGAATGGGAGATGTCACGCTCGTGCCAGAGCGCCACGTTCTCCATGGCCGGCAGGGCATAGGCCCGGACCATGCGGGCAAGGCCCGTCAGGTTCTCGGTCAGCACCGGGTTGCGCTTGTGCGGCATGGCGGACGAGCCCTTCTGGCCGGCCGAGAAGAACTCTTCCGCCTCCAGGACCTCGCTCCGCTGCAGGTGCCGTACTTCCGTGGCCAGTCGCTCGATGGAGGAGGCGATGACGCCGAGCGTGGCGAAATACATGGCGTGCCGGTCGCGGGGGATGACCTGGGTCGAGACCGGCTCGACCTGGAGGCCCATCTGCTCGGCCACGTATTCCTCGACGCTCGGGTCGATATTGGCGAAGGTGCCGACCGCGCCCGAGATGGCGCAGGTGGAAATCTCCCGCTGGGCCTCGATCAGGCGGACCTTGCAGCGCTCGAACTCCGCATAGGCCTGGGCCAGCTTGAGCCCGAAGGTGGTGGGCTCGGCGTGAATGCCGTGCGAGCGGCCGATCGTCGGCGTCATCTTGTGCTCGAACGCGCGGCGCTTGATGGCCGCGAGCAACGCGTCGAGGTCCCGCAGCAGAAGGTCGGACGCGCGGGCAAGCTGCACGTTGAAGGTGGTGTCCAGCACGTCCGAGGAGGTCATGCCCTGGTGGACGAAGCGCGCCTCCGGGCCGACGATCTCGGCCAGATGGGTCAGAAAGGCGATGACGTCGTGCTTGACCTCGCGCTCGATGGCGTCGATGCGCTCCACGTCGAAGGTGGCCTTGGAGCCCTTCTCCCAGACCGTTTCTGCTGCTTGCCTAGGCACGACGCCGAGATTGGCGAGCGCCGTCGTGGCATGGGCCTCGATCTCGAACCAGATGCGGAACTTGGTTTCCGGCGACCAGATGGCCACCATCTCGGGACGGCTGTAACGGGGGATCATGGCTTTCCACTTCCACGCGGGTGATGTGCCCGCGCGGTAGCACGATAGCCCTGTGATCTCAACGCGCCTTTGCGGCCGCCTCGCGAATGGCCGCCATGTTGGCCGCGTAGGCCGAGGGTCCGCCCTTGAAGGTTGCGGAACCGGCGACGAGCACGTTGGCCCCTGCTTCCGCCACCAGCGGCGCGGTCTCGGGCGTCACGCCGCCATCGATCTGGATGTCGATGTCGCGGTCCCCGATCATGGCTTTCACCCGGCGTACCTTCTCGCAAACGGAGGGGATAAAGGCTTGGCCGCCGAAGCCGGGATTGATGGTCATGATCAGCACCATGTCCACCATGTCGAGCAGGGGTTCCACGGCAGATTCATGCGTTCCGGGGTTAATCACCACGCCCGCCTTCTTGCCGAGTGCACGGATGGTCTGAAGCGAGCGATGGACATGCGGGCCCGCTTCGGTATGTACTGTGATCATATCGGCGCCGGCCTTGGCGAAGGCTTCGAGGTAGGGATCGACCGGTGCGATCATCAGGTGCACGTCGAACACCTTGGAGGTATAGGGGCGGATCGCCTTCACGATGTCCGGCCCCAGGGTGATGTTGGGCACGAAATGCCCATCCATCGCGTCGATATGAATCCAGTCGCCGCCCGCGGCGTCGACGGCGCGGACTTCCTCGCCGAGCTTGGCGAAATCGGCGGCGAGGATGGAGGGGGCGATGAGAATGGGGCGTGGCTCTGTCATGCCGCGCCGGTAGCACGAGCCCTTTCCGGCCGCAACGGGACATTGAGCCACCGGCGCATCATGCTGAAAAGTGGCTCCGGTTTTCCGCACGATGCTCCAGCTCCAACCAATTGAAGACCACTTGGCTGGGGAGAGGTCCGTTTGCGACAGGAAAGTCATGGACTGCCTCGATCCAACGGGAGTAAAGATGGCCACGTCACAAGGATACGATTTCGCTTCTCAACGGAAGCGACTTTAAGGGGGCAAGGCCTTCATGCGTAAGGATGTGGTTGTTCTTGGAGCCGGCATTGTCGGCGTGTCGATTGCCGTGCACCTGCAGAAGCGTGGACGGTCGGTCCTCCTGGTCGACAAGCGCAAGCCCGGTGAAGAGACCTCCTTCGGCAATGCAGGACTGATCCAGCGCGAAGGCGTCTATCCTTACGGTTTCCCGCACGATTTCGGCGCCCTGCTGCGCTATGCCCTGAACAATACCATCGACGCCCATTACCACTGGTCCGCGATTCCGAAGCTCGCGCCCTTCCTGTGGCAGTACTGGATGCATTCCCGTCCTGCCCAGCACAAGGCGATAGCCCGGATGTACGCGCCTCTCATCGAGCGCAGCGTCACCGAGCACATGGCGCTGGCGGAGGAGTCCGGCTCCACCCACCTGATCCGCCCGACCGGCTGGATGAAGGTGTTCCGGGACGAGAAGAGCCGCGACGAGCAATTCAAGGATGCGGAGGACGTGAAGCGCGACTTCGGCGTCAACTTCGATGCGCTCGACACGCGGGCCGTGGCCGAGCGCGAGCCGCATCTCAAGGTGGAGACGAAGGGCGGCATCCATTGGACCGATCCCGCCTCGGTGTCCGACCCTCACATGCTGACGATGGGGTATGTCGGGTTGTTCGAGCGCCTCGGCGGCGAGCTGGCGTCGGGCGATGCCCGAACCCTCGAGCAGATTCCCACGGGCTGGCGCATCCAGACCGAAAAGGGACCGGTCGAGGCCGGAGACGTCGTCATCGCCCTGGGGGCCTGGGCCGACGTGGTGACGACGAAGCTCGGCTACAACCTGCCGCTGGCGGTCAAGCGCGGCTACCACATGCATTACAAGCCCGTGGGCAATGCGGTTCTCAACCGGCCGACGCTCGATTTCGATCGGGGCTATTTCCTCGCTCCGATGACCAAGGGCATCCGTCTCACGACCGGGGCCGAGTTCGCCAACCGGGACGCGCCGAAGACGCCGGTCCAGCTGGAGCGGGCCGAGCCCATCGCCCGGGACTTCTTCCCCCTGGGCGAGCGGGTCGATCCCGAACCCTGGATGGGCATGCGCCCCTGCACGCCGGACATGATGCCGATCATCGGTCCTGCGCCTCGGCACAAGAACCTCTGGTTCGGCTTCGGCCACGCCCATCACGGCCTCACCCTCGGCCCGGTGACGGGGCGGCTCCTGGCCGAGATGATCACCGGCGAAACGCCGGTCGTCGATCCGAAGCCGTATCGGGCGGATCGGTTCTAGGCTCGCGAGAACTTGTCCCGCCACGCCGGCTGCGCGTCGGGATAGGGCAGGGCCGTTGCCTCATAAATACCGCGCGCGATGGCGCGGGTCAGCGCATCGGCGGCGAGCGCCGTGAGTTCCGTGAATTCCGCCGCTTCGTCCTGGAGCGGCCTTCGACCCGTGGCGGCGGTGAAGATGGTGTCGCCATCGAACAGGGCGTGAGAGAAGCGCAGCGCCCGGGCGAGGCCCGCATGGGACGCGATGGCGAGACGCTTCGCCTGCGCCTTCGTCAGGACCGCATCTGTGGCCACGAGTGCAATGGTCGTGGCCGGCTGCGGGCCGCCTTTCCAGATGAGCCTGCGGTGCTCGCCGTCGACGCGTTCGGGATGCCCGTACCCGCCGAACTCGTCGCCTTCCTCAAGGGCACCGGCCCAGAAATGCGGACCGGCGCCGATGACCGCCGAGGCGATGCTGTTCACCACCACGAGCGCACCGATAGTGTGTCCGGCCGAGGTGACGGCGCTGGCCGAGCCGAGGCCACCCTTGAAGTTCGCCGTCGTAGCGCCGTACCCGCCCCCGGACGTGCCGAGTTCGAAGTTCAGGCCGGCTTGGCATGCCGCTTCGTAGCCGAGTTCCCGATAGGGCGGATAACGGCCCCAATCCTTGTTTCCGCCGTTGATGAGGTCGAAGATGCAGGCCTGCGGGACCAGGGGCACGAGCGCATCCCGGACGGCAAAGCCGATTCCCTGTTCCCTTAAGTAGGCCTGGACGCCGCTCGCCGCATCGAGGCCGAAGGCGGAGCCGCCGGAGAGCACCACTCCGTGGATGCCGGGGGCCATTTTGTCCGGGTCGAGCAGGTCGGTCTCGCGGGTGGCTGGAGCCCCGCCCATGACGAAGGCCGACGCGACGGCCGGCTCGTCGAAGAGCGCGACCGTCACGCCGGAGCCGAGGGCGGAATCCTGGGCATTGCCGATGCGAAGGCCCGGGACGTCGGTGATGAGATTGCGGCGCTGTATCATGAGCTGAAGCAAACCGAATTTCGGCGGTCTTCACAAGCTGGAGAACCGGCGTTTCACCGCCTTTCTCAAGCCGCCGCGACAGGATAGAAGGCTTTCCATGCTCAGTGTTTCCTATCCGGCCGCCGCGCTCGGCGGTCTCATCAGTTTTTTAAGTCCCTGCGTCTTGCCGCTGGTGCCGCCCTACCTGTCGTTTCTCGCCGGCACCACCTTCGACCGGCTGAGCGCGGGGGACGACCGGGCCGTCCGGCGGCGGGCCATCCTGGCCGCCTTGCTGTTCGTAGCGGGCTTCTCGACCGTCTTCGTGCTGCTGGGCGCCACGGCTTCGGCCCTGGGCCAGGCGATCCGGCAATATCTCGATATCCTGAGCACGGTGGCGGGGATCGCCATCATCGTGATGGGCCTGCATTTCCTCGGGCTCTTCCGCATCGGCCTGTTCTACCGCGAGGCCCGGTTCAACGTCTCCAAGCCGGTGGGGCTCTGGGGCGCCTATGTGATGGGCCTCGCCTTCGCCTTCGGCTGGACACCCTGCATCGGCCCTGTCCTGGCCGCCATCCTGACCGTGGCGGGCTCGGAGGACAGCGTCTCGTATGGGGCTCTTCTGCTCGCCGCTTATTCGGCCGGCCTCGGTATTCCCTTCCTGCTCGCCGCCTTCGCCATGAAGCCGTTCGTGGCCCTCCTGAAGCGCATGCGCTCCCGCTTCGCCATGGTCGAGAAGGTGATGGGCGTCCTCCTCGTCCTCACCGGAATCGCCTTTCTCACCGGCTGGATCGGCAACATGTCGTTCTGGCTGCTGGAGACGTTCCCGGCACTTGGGCGGTTGGGGTAAAGCCCCACAGGAATCGGGTCGTCCAAGGGCGTCCTGTTTGCCATTCATGTGATCTCACACGGAGATCGCCCATGTCCTTCCAGATCCTCGGCCTCGACGCCAAGCCTTTCGCGCCCCTGTTCGAACTCGATGACGCCGACCTCAGGGCCATCGGCGCTCGGCGGGTCCATGCCGATGAGGCCGATGCCTATCCGTGCCGCGTGTCCCTGACCCGGGTCGCGGTCGGGGAGGAGCTGCTGCTGCTCAACCATGCCCACCAGACGACGGCGACCTCGCCTTATCGCGCGGCCGGGCCGATCTTCGTCAGCCGAACCGCCAAAACGGGGCTGTATCGGGGCGAGTTGCCTCCGATGATGCGGGACCGGCTCCTGTCCCTGCGAGCCTATGATGCCGCAGCCTTCATCGTCGATGCGGACGTGGCCGAGGGCGGGGATGTTCTGCAGGTGATCGAACGGTTCTTCGCTGATCCTCAGGTCGCGCATATCGACGCTCATTTCGCCCGGCGCGGCTGCTTCGCGGCCCGGATCGAGCGGGCCTGATCACTCCTCGTTCCGAACCATATGGCCGGCATTCCTCAGCGCCCCCGTAGCCCTGTCCGCGTCGTCCGCCTTCACCAGCACATAGTCGGTACTGAAGGTCGAGGTGGCGAAGATGCCGATGCCGGCGCCGGCCAGCGGGGCAAGCACGGAAGCGAGGATTCCCGGGACGCTGAAATCGAAGCTCTGCTCGATCCGGAAGCAGCGCCAGCCGGCATCAATCTCGGCTCCCGGCGGAGCAT
This sequence comes from Microvirga sp. 2MCAF35, assembly GCF_052115545.1. Classification (NCBI taxonomy): domain Bacteria; kingdom Pseudomonadati; phylum Pseudomonadota; class Alphaproteobacteria; order Hyphomicrobiales; family Methylobacteriaceae; genus Microvirga; species Microvirga sp. 2MCAF35. Next base: position 118,561 of record NZ_JBFRGW010000002.1, on the reverse strand, counting down.
GGTCGAGCGGACAGACGAGCGTCGTTTCCTCGACGGCCTGGACGACGAGCGAGAAGGGGCCGGGTGCAGGAGCCGCGACCGGCGTGCCTGCGGGAAAACGGCAGACCGCGTAGGCATCCTTGAGCAGGGAAAGGTTGAGAGCGGGCATTGTCACCAATTTCTGAGCGGCTGGCCGGAAGTCCCATTCGCTCGTCATCACCGGCCTTGTGCCGGTGATCTCGATCGGAAGGGCACGGCATCCCACGGCATCGGGATGGCCGGCACAAGGCCGGTGATGACATGTGAGTCATGTCATCGGAAACCTGAGAAGCCTCAACTTCCTGTTTTTGGCTCAACCCTTGAATAAGATCTCCATAAGAAAACCCGCCCTGTCGCCAGGGCGGGTTTCCGCATATCGGCTTCGAGGCCGGTCGATTACATGGCGAGTTCGTTGCCGGTGTAGTCGATCTTGCCGTCGGCGCCCTTCTTCCAGACGTACATGACGTAGTCCGGACGGGTGATGTCGCCCTTCTTGTCGAAGGAGAGATCGCCGATGACGGTCTTGAAGGGCTTGCCGGCCTTCATGACGTCGGCAACCTTCTTGCCATCGGTGCTGCCCGCCTGCTTCGCGGCCTCGGCCAGGATCTGGGCCGCGGCGTAGGAGTAGAGCGTGTAAGCCTCGGGCTCGTAGTTCTTGGCCTTGAACTTGGCCACCACGTCCTTCGCGTTCGGGTTCTTGCGCGGATCCGGCGAGAAGGTCATCAGGGTGCCTTCGGCGCCCGGGCCGGCGATCGAGACGAACTCGGCCGACACGATGCCGTCACCCGACATGAGCGGGGCGTTCAGGCCCTGGTCGCGCATCTGGCGGATGATGAGGCCGGCTTCCGTGTGGAGGCCGCCGAAATAGACGACGTCGACGCCAGCCTGCTTCAGCTTCGACACGAGAGCGGAGTAGTCCTTCTCGCCCGGGTTCACGCCTTCATAGACGACTTCCTTCAGACCCTTGGAGTTCATGGTCTTCAGGGTTTCGTCGGCAAGGCCCTTTCCGTAGGGGGTCTTGTCGTGAATGACGGCGACCTTCTTGCCCTTGAACTTGTCGGCGAGGTAGCTGCCGGCCACGAGGCCCTGCTGGTCGTCGCGACCGCAGGTGCGGAAGGTGTTCCACAGGCCGCGGTCGGTGAACTGCGGGTTCGTCGAGGCAGGCGAAACCTGGACGATGCCGGCTTCCTCGTAGACGGAGGAGGCGGGGATCGAAACGCCGGAGTTGAAGTGGCCGACGACGAACTTCACGCCTTCAGCGGCGAACTTGTTCGCCACCGACACGCCCTGCTTCGGATCGGACACGTCGTCGCCGACGACGACCTGGAGCTTCTGTCCATTGATGCCGCCAGCGGCATTGATGTCTTCGACAGCCTGCTCGACGCCGTTCTTCAGCTGGGCGCCGAAGGCCGCGTTCGGGCCGGTGATGGGGCCAGCGACGCCGATCTTGATCTGGGCGCTGGCGGCGCTGGAGAAGGCGAGGCCAAGACCAAGCGCCACGCCGGTCAACAGCATTTTTTTCATGAGGTCACTCCTCTGGGTGGTTTTATAGGCCCCCTTCCTTTGTGGGGCCGGTTTGACGGGTGTTCCGTCATCCGAGGTAACATCATGCTGTTTTTTAAGCGGATGTCACCTGGGAATCTTTTGTGCCGGAGCATCGGACCCAAAAGTGGAAACCGCTTTTGGGATCAATCCGATGCCCCGTCTTCTTCATGCAGCGCATCGTCTTGTGCGGAAAGCCGGGGCCACCTTTCCGCACGATGCGCTTAGCCCTTGGTAGCAGACGCCTTTTCCCGCCAGGAGAAGGGGCCGCTCCGCTCGTAGAGCCAGCGGTATTGGGTGGTCATCATGCGGGCGCGGCGGTACTGGAAACCCAGCGCCCCGACGATCAGCAGAACGATGGTGTCGACCGCATAATAATGGATCGACAGCAGCGTCCCCCCGAACAGGGCGAAGTGGATGAAGCGCACCGCGGCGCCGAGGATGAACAGGTAGAGGACCAAGGTCCAGAAGGGACGCCAGGTGAGGGCGATGGCCCGCCCGGTCATCCAGGCCGCCCAGCCGCCCATGATCACGGTGATGAGAAGGAAGAGCCCGAACGACGGCTCTTCGTAGAGGATGCCCTGCATCAGTGATGCCCCCCTTCGAGATAGGCTGCCCGCACCTGCGGATTCTCGAGCAGTTCCTTGCCGGTGCCGCTCATGGTGATGTTGCCCGTCACCATCACGTACCCGCGATGGGCCAGCCTGAGGGCATGGTAGGCGTTCTGCTCCACGAGGAAGACCGTCATGCCGTCCTTCTGGTTCAGCTCCTTGATGATCTCGAAGATCTGCTTCACGATCAGGGGCGCGAGACCGAGCGACGGCTCGTCCAAGAGGAGAAGCTTCGGGCGGCTCATGAGGGCCCGGGCGATGGCCAGCATCTGCTGCTCGCCGCCGGACAGGGTGCCGCCGCGCTGCTGCAGGCGTTCCTTCAGGCGCGGGAAGAGGGTGCAGACCCGTTCCAGATCCTGGTCGAAATGCGCCATGTTGTGCAGGGACGCGCCCATCTGCAGGTTCTCGAACACCGTCATGCGCGGGAAGATGCGCCGTCCCTCGGGAGACTGGGCGATCGACATGCGGGCGATCTCGTGGGTGGCCATCTTGGTGATGTCCTGGCCCGCATAGGTGATCTTGCCCTCGCGACAGCGCGGGTTGCCGAAGATCGTCATCATCAGGGTAGACTTGCCGGCCCCGTTGGCGCCGATCAGCGTGACGATCTCGCCTTCATGGACGTCCATGTCCACGCCCTTGAGGGCGATGATGTTGCCGTAATAGGTCTTCACTCCGCGGACGCTGAGAAGAGGCTCGCGGCCCGCGTCGATGGCGGCCTGTTGAATGCTCGTTGCAGCGGTACTCATGCGCCGACCTCCGCCTCGACCTTTTCGACTTCGTCATCGGCCACGCCGAGATAGGCGGCGATGACCTTGGGATCGTTCCTGACCTCGACGGGGGCGCCGTCCGAGATCTTGGTGCCGTAATCGAGCACCACCACGTGGTCCGAGATCTGCATCACCACCGACATGTCGTGCTCGATCAGGAGGATCGACGTGCCATTGTCCTTGCGGATCGACAGGAGCAGCTCGTTGAGCTCGTGCGACTCGCGCGGATTGAGGCCGGCCGCCGGCTCGTCGAGGCAGAGCAGCAGCGGGTCCGTGCACATGGCGCGGGCGATTTCCAGGCGGCGCTGGTCGCCGTAGGGCAGGTCGCCGGCCGGGTCGTCCGCCCGGTGGATCAGGCGCGCCTTCTCCAGCCAGTACTTGGCCTTCTCGATAGCTTCCTTCTCGGCCTTGCGGTAGCCCCCGATCCCGAGAACGCCCAGGAAGGTGAAGCCCGAGGCGATCATGAGCGGGTTATGCTGGGCTACCAGCAGGTTCTCGAGCACGGTCATGCCGGAGAACAGGCGGATGTTCTGGAAGGTACGGGCGACCTTGCCCTTCCAGTTGATGTCGAAGCCCGGCAGCCGCTCGAGGAGCAGGTGCGAGCCGTCGGGCTTGCGGAGGGCGACCATGCCTTCCGTCGGCTTGTAGAAGCCGGTGATGCAGTTGAAGACGGTGGTCTTGCCCGCTCCGTTAGGGCCGATCAGCGCGGTGATGTCGCCGCGCCCGGCCTGGAAAGAGAGGTCGTTGACGGCGACGAGGCCGCCGAAGCGCATCGTGAGATGCTGTACGTCGAGGATGGGATCCTGCAGCCAGCGCATTAGCCGTGTCCTTCCTTCACGAGCGAGCCGGAAATGGCCTTGCGCTCTTTCAAGATCACCGAGGGTTCACGTTCCGAGATCAGGCCGCGCGGACGCCAGACCATCATCGCCACCATGCCGGCGCCGAAGAGAAGCAGGCGGTACTCGTTCGGGTCGAAGCCCGATCCGAAGATAGCCTGGAGGAAGGTCAGGTTGCGCAGCATCTCGGGGCCGCCGACCAGCACGACGGCCGCGATGGCGACGCCGATCTGCGAACCCATGCCGCCGAGAACCACGATGGCCAGGATGATCGCCGATTCCAGGAAGTTGAAGCTTTCCGGAGAGACGAAGCCCTGGCGGACCGCGAAGAACGAGCCCGCGAAGCCGCCGAACATGGCCCCGATGGCGAAAGCCGTCAGCTTGGTGTTCGTGGTGTTGATGCCGAGCGACCGGCAGGCGATCTCGTCCTCGCGCAGGGCCTCCCAGGCGCGTCCCACGGGCAGCTTGCGCAGGCGCATGGTCACGAAGTTGGTGATCAGCGCCAGCACCAGGATCAGATAGTAGAGGAAGATGATCCGGTGCATGCCGTTGAATTCGAGGCCGAATGTTTGCGCGAATCCGCCTTCGCCCGCCGTGAAAGGAATGCCGAAGAAGGTCGCGCGCGGGATCGACGAGATGCCGGCGCCGCCATTAGTCAGGTCTACCCAGTTGATGAGAACCAAGCGGACGATCTCACCGAAGGCCAGCGTGACGATGGCGAGATAGTCGCCGCGCAGGCGCAGCACCGGGAAGCCGAGGATCATGCCCCAGAAGGCCGCCAGGATGCCGGCCAGCGGCAGGCAGATCCAGAACGACAGGCCGAAGGTGGTCGAGAGCAGGGCGTAGGAATAGGCCCCGACCGCGTAAAACGCGACGTAACCCAGATCGAGCAGGCCCGCGAGGCCCACCACGATGTTCAGGCCCCAGCCGAGCATCACGTAGGTGAGGATCAGGATGCCCAGATCGACCCAGTAACGCGACTCGTTCAATCCGCCCTGGATCAGGTAGATGATGGCCGGAAAGAGCAGCGCCACGCCGAGGAAGAAGGGAATGGCGAACTTGGAGACGTGCTGGAAGGCGCTCGGCTCGGCGTGAACCGGCTCCGTCGCCTGATGCGCGCTGGGCGTCGCCTGGCGATAGGCCCTGGAGGCCGTGAAGGCGTGCAGCGCGAGGCGCATGCCGAACACGATGGCGCAGATGATCGCCACCAGTCCCCACCGGGGGGTCAGGTAGAGGTCGGCGCCGGACTGGTCCGTCTTGTAGGCCAGGATCGGGATCGAGAGGCCCAGCATGATCAGCGCGGTCTTGAAGGAATCCTTCAGGGCGGCGCTCAGGTCGAATTTCCGCGTCACGGCCTGGGTCTGGCCCGCGGTGGTGATGGAAGGAGCGTTCATGCTCTTCAGGCTCCTTAAACCTTCTCGACCTCAGGCCGTCCGAGGATGCCGGAGGGCATGAAGATCAGGACGATGGCGAGGATCGAGAACGCGGCCACGTCCTTGTACTCGATCGAGAAATAAGCCGACCAGAAGGTCTCGATGAGGCCGATGATCAGCCCGCCGAGAACGGCACCCGGCAGGGAGCCGATGCCGCCCAGAACCGCTGCCGTGAAGGCCTTCACGCCCGGCACGAAGCCGTCGTTGAAGCTCACCACGCCATAATACAGCAGATACATGGTGCCAGCGACCGCCGCGAGCGAGGCGCCGATCACGAAGGTGAGGGAGATCGTGCGGTCCACGTTGATGCCGAGAAGGGCGGCCATCTTGCGGTCCTGCTCGCAGGCGCGCTGGGCGCGGCCGAGCGAGGTCTTCTGGACCACGTACCAGAAGATCGTCAGCAGCACGGCCGTGACGACCATGATGATGATCTGCTTGTAGGAGAGGGCGACGTTGTAGCCGCTCGCGCCCTGGAAAAGCACGATCACGTCCTGCACCATCGGCGGGGTCGGCTTGTTGCGCGCCCCCTGAGCGACCTGGACGAAGTTGGACAGGAAGATCGAGACGCCGATGGCCGAGATCAGCGGCGCCAGGCGGAACGAGCCGCGCAGGGGCCGGTAGGCGATCCGCTCGATGGCCCAGCCCCACAGGGAGGTGAGCACCATCGCGATGATGAGAACGAAGAACAGCGCCAGCACCACCGACGAGATCCCAAGCCAAGTGGTCAGGATCAGGAAGAAGATCAGGGCGATGAAGGCGGAGAGCATGAAGACGTCGCCGTGGGCGAAGTTCACCATGCCGATGATGCCGAAGACCATCGTGTAGCCGATGGCGATGAGGCCGTAGATCGACCCCAGAGTCAGCCCATTGATGAGCTGCTGCACAAAGATTTCCATGTCCTACCCTTGCCCCTCTGGATCGGGGTCATTCTTGGGAAACGCCTCAGGAAAGCACGATGCCTGAGCAACGCCAAGCCTGTCGTAAGGCGCTGGTGTCTCTAGCAAACGGATTTTCGTTCGACAACTTTCTGTTAAGCTTCCTATTCCCGCTCATGATGGAATAAGCGGCAGGGGCCGATGCAATACTGGGCAAGTTCCGTTCTGACTACCGCTTCCAAAGGCTAAGATCAGGAACCATATGGAGCCGAACAGCCTTGTGCTCTGCCCCGAAAGAGTGGAAGAGGCTGGTCGGAACATCATGTTGAAGTCTCAAGCCACTCCCGATTCCGCCGCCACAGGTGCCGCCAGCCCCGATGCCCTTCTCTTTAGGGAAGGCATGAGCCGGGTGGCCGCGGCCGTCCACGTGGTCACGACCGACGGCGCGGCCGGACGCGCGGGGTTCACGGCCACGGCCGTCACGACCGTGACGGACAGTCCGCCGTCGCTCCTGGTCTGCGTCAACACCGCCTCGCGCTCGGCTCAGGCGTTGCTGGCCAACAAAGTTTTCTGCGTGAATACCCTGAGCGCCGAGGATCAGGCCCTTGCGGATCTCTTCGCGGGACGCACCGGCCTCCAGGGGCAGGAACGGTTCACCGTCGGGGAATGGGAACAGCTCGACACAGGCTCGCCTGCGCTGACGACGAGCCTCGTCTCCTTCGATTGCCGGATCGCCGAAGCCCGGATCGTCGCGACCCATCACGTCATCATCGGCGAGGTCGTCCGCATCCGGCTGGGCGAACGCAAGTCCACTCTGATCTATCAGGGACGGCACTACCATAAGCGCTGAAACCTGTGGACAAACGGAAAGGCCTCCTCACCCGCCGTCGCCGGCACATGAGGAGGCCTCCCGGTCCTGAAGGCCAACAGGATAGCCTTCGACAGGGCAATGTTCGAAGCGCCCGAGGGTTTCAGCTTGGCCGTGCGATGTCCGGGCAAAGAAAAAGCCCTTCACGGGGGCAGTGAAGGGCTTTGAGGGTCTCGAAGACCTGGGGGCACATGGCCTTCGTAGGAGAGTAATGCCTTGCCGATGGCTTGGTTCCGCGCCCGGCGGAGGAAATCCGTCCCGGCCGGGCTTGGAACCTTCCCTCACAGCCATCCCTTGAAGCCCAGGAAGAATTTCAAGGAGATCCGATGTTCAAGCTGATCAGAAACATTTTCATCCTCCGTCAGGCCTGGAAGATGGTGAAGCGCCGGCGCTGACGCGGGAGGGGCGTTACTTGCCTCTCGCCGGTCCCGGGGCGTAGGGGCTCCAGCCCGTGACCTGCACGAAGCCGTCGCGCGCGGCCACGACCATGTGCCTGCGGTGCTTGTGGACGAGGGTGCCGGGCCGGTAGCGGTGCGGTTCCTCCCATCCGGTGGCCTCCCACACGTAGACGTAGCGGGACTCGATCTGGGCGAAAGCCTCGATGGACCCGAAGGCGCGGACGGTGCGCATGACGTCCCGGACGGTTCCCGCCCAATGGATCGTCCGCTGCGCCTGCGTGATCCGCGGCCAATAGGTCCCGGGCCCCTGCGGACGCGCCGCTTCCCAGAGCCGCGGGAGGTCGTCGGCGAGCTGCAGGGAAATCTCCTTGGCGGCGATCTGGCACTTGGCGAGGAGCGTATCGTGCGTCTCCGTCTGGCTTAAGGAGAACCGCGTCTGGGCCACGATGGCACCCGTGTCGAAGGAGGGCTCCAGCCGATGGGCCGTCATGCCCCAATCCGGATGGCCGTCCAGGATCGCCTGGAAGAGCGGGTAGGGGCCGCGTCCCATCGGGAGCGGGGACGGATGGAAATTGACCGCGAAGGGCAGGTGCCGCTCCCAGCCGGTGACCAGCCAGGGATAGCCCGCCACCACCAGGGCCTCGCAGCCCATGGCCTTCAGCCCGGCCAGATCCGCCGGAAGGATCCGCGACAGCTGGATCGGCAGCCTTAAGGCGCGGGCGCGGGCGACCGTTACGTCGTTGAAGTCGTAGATGCCGTCGCAGGGCCGGCTGAAGAGTTTGACCGGCTCCCAGCCGCGGGCGAGCAGCGTCTCGAAAACATCTCCGAGAAAATCGATTCCGGCGAAGGCAAAGCGCATTCCCGGTGATCTCCCTGTCCGGTGTCCCGCTCACACGTGATTTCAGGCAATCAACGCAACATCGCATGAATGTGCAACCCCATCGGCTTGCGGGAACCCGGAGTTACACTCAAGATTTAGCCTTGAGCATAAGGCAGGGAACCGCCTGTGCCATCGGGCGGATACCTGTCGGACGGGCTCGCTGGAGCTTGAGAGAAGGAGTTCGCATGGTCTCCAAGGACTTCATCCGCCAGATGGAAGGCTACGGGCTGACGACCGCCAAGATCCTCTACCGTATGCCGGATCACCCGACCTTCCTGCAGACCTACATCTGGCAGGAATACGATCTGGCTCCCCGTTTCCCCGTCCTCATCGACTTTCTCGATTTCTGGAAGCGCGAACTCGCGGGTCCCCTGCATTCGGTCACGGTCAGCCATGCCCGTCTGATCAGGCCGGCGGAATTCCGGGCGGTCCAGGGCGAGATCAACATTCATTGAGCCCTCAAACCCTTGGCCCCGGACCTTAAGTCAGGTAGAGAGGCGCCCTGAGCATCCCCGAACCTGTCAGGGCTCCTTGTTTTCCAACGCGCGCACTTCCCAAATCCTGCTCGCCCTTGCCTCACAGCCCGGCGAGCGTCTCACCGTGCGCCAGATCATGACGGTGCTTCAGGACAGGGCCTTCGCTCTTCTCATCGTCCTCCTCGGCCTGCCGAATTGCCTGCCCATGCCGCCGCCGATCCCGCTGGTCTGCGGCCTGCTCCTGGCCCTCGTCGCCATCCAGATCACCTTCGGCCGGGAGGCGCCCTGGCTGCCGCGCCAGCTCATGAACCGGTCCGTGGCCCGGACCGACGTGGAACGGGCCGTCAACCGGGCGATCCCGGTCTTCCGCCGGCTGGAGCGCATCTCGCGTCCACGCATGACGGTCCTCGACACGCCCCTCTCCATGCGGCTGATGGGCGCGGTCATCCTGATACTGGCCCTGGGACTTCTCTTCGCGCCCCCGTTCGTCGGGCAGATCCCCCTGGGGCTCGCCGTGTGCCTCGTAGGGCTGGGCCTCGTCGAGCGCGACGGCCTGGTGATCATCGGCGGCATGATCATCGGCTCCATCGGCATGACCTTGAGCCTCGGCTTCATCTACGCGATTTTCGCCGGGATCGAGACGCTGTTCTAAATCTCCGTGCGGTGGTCCGTTCGGGCGCTCAAATCAGCTTCAGGCCTTTCAGGCTGGCATGTCCCTCGCGGCCGACGATGATGTGGTCGTGGACGGTGATTCCCAAAGGCTTGGCGACATCGATGATCTCGCGGGTCATCTTGATGTCGGCCGAGGAAGGGGTCGGATCGCCGGAAGGGTGGTTGTGGACGAGAATGAGGGCGGAGGCCGAGAGTTCGAGCGCCCGCTTGACCACCTCACGGGGATAGACCGGCGTATGGTCGATGGTGCCCGATTGCTGCACCTCGTCGGCGATGAGGGCGTTGCGCTTGTCGAGGAAGAGAAGCCGGAACTGCTCCTTGTCCATGAAGGCCATCGCAGTGCGGCAATAATCGATCACGGAGGTCCAGGAGGACAGGACCGGCCGCTTCGCCACCTCGCCCTTGGCGAGGCGCCGTGCGGAGGCCTCGACGATCTTGAGATCGGTCACCACGCTCTCGCCGATCCCGTCCACCTCCATGAGCCGGGCCGGGGAGGCCGCCAGCACCTCGGCGAAGGTGCCGAAGCGCTTCATGAGTTCCTTGGCGATGGGCTTCACGTCCCGGCGCGGGATCGAGCGAAACAGCACGAGTTCCAGCAATTCGTAATCCGGCAGCGGGTCGCCGCCCGTTTCCATGAAGCGGGCGCGCAGCCGATCGCGATGGCCGTGATAATGGGGAGTCTCGTCGCCGCTCATGGCCGCCCGTCGCTGTTGCCTCGCGGCGCTCCGTCAAAAGGGGCGGAGCGCCGATGTTACTTTGTAGGCTTGAAGCGGCGGGTAAAGCTAGAGTCAAGCAGTGGTATAAGGCGGCTTGTCCAGGCCCTTCGGCGAGAAGGTGAAGACCTCGACGCCGGTTTCGGTCACGCCGACCGTATGCTCGAACTGGGCCGACAGGGAGCGGTCGCGGGTCACGGCGGTCCAGCCGTCGGAGAGAACTTTCACCTGCGGCCTGCCGAGATTGATCATGGGCTCGATGGTGAAGAGCATGCCGGGTTTCAGCTCCACGTTGTAGGCCGGCTCCACGTAATGGAGGATCGTCGGCGAGTCGTGGAACACGCGGCCGAGACCGTGGCCGCAGAAATCCCGCACCACCGAGCAGCGCTCGGCTTCGGCATAGGACTGGATGGCCGCCCCGATGTCGTTGGTTGTAGCCCCAGGCTTGACCGCCGCGATGCCGCGCATCAGGCATTCGTAGGTGATCTCGCAGAGGCGCTGGGCCCGGCGCGGCACCTCGCCCACATAATACATCCGGCTCGAATCGCCGTGCCACCCGTCGAGGATCAGGGTCACGTCGATGTTCATGATGTCCCCGTCTCGCAGGGGCTTGTCGTTCGGGATGCCGTGGCAGACCACGTGGTTGATCGAGGTGCAGATCGTCTTGGTGTAGCCGCGATAGTTCAGGCAGGCCGGATAGGCGCCATGGTCGCGGATGAACTCGAAGGCGAGCTTGTCCAGATATTCGGTCGTGACGCCGGGCTGCACATGGTCGGTCAGCATGTCGAGGCATTCGGCCGTCATGCGGCAAACCCGCCGCATGGCCTCGAAGTCCTCCGGCCCGTGGAGCGGGATCTCGGCGGAGCGCTTGCGCTCGACAACGTCGGTTTCGGTCATTTTCGTTCCTTGAATTCTTGTCCGGAATGTAAGGATCGCCGCGCGTGACGCAAGTTAAAGCATCGGATGGATCCACCCGATGCTTCCTTTATGAATAAGAGCATCGTGCGGAAAACCGGGACCCACTTTTCCGCACGATGCTCTAAAGACCTGCGGTCGCGCTTGCGATTGGCGCGCGAGGGTGTCATGAGCAACCCTGTTCATTTCCATTCGACGGCCGTGGATTCCCGCTTAATGAATGATTCTCGCCCCTTCGGCGATTTTGCGCCTTCAGGACTCGCCCGCTGGGTGATCGACCGCACGCGCGGGCTGCCCGAGGGATGGGCCGGCCGCCGGGTGGCCCTGATGCTGCGCCGCCTGGCGATGAAGACCCTGAAGGGGCTGCCGCTCGACCTGGAGACCTTCGGCCTGCGCATGCGTCTCTATCCGTACAAGAACGTGTGCGAGCGGCGCATCCTGTTCACGCCGCAATACTTCGATCTGGACGAGATCAAGATCTTGACGTCCCGAATCGTGGACGGCTTCACCTTCATCGACATCGGCTCGAATGTCGGCTGGTACGCCCTCTGCGTCGCCCAGGAAGCGAGCGCCGTTCCGGTGCGGATCCTGGCCGTGGAGCCGCAGCCGGAGATCTTCGACCGCCTGATCTACAACATCCGCCAGAACCCCTCCTGCACCATCAAGGCCGTGGACTGCGCGGTGGCGGACAAGACCGGCGAGCTGACCCTCTTCCTCGATCCCCTCAACCGGGGCGAGGCGAGCCTGAAGATCGTCAATTCCAGCCAGACCGATGCGATCCGCGTCCCGGCGGTGACGATGCTGGACCTCCTGAACCGCGAGGGGCTGACCCACGTCGATGCGATCAAGCTCGACGTGGAAGGGGCCGAGGATCTGGTGCTCGATCCCTTCTTTCGGGACGCGCCCGCCTCCCTCTACCCCTCGCTGCTCATCGTCGCCAACGTGCCGGATCGCTGGCAGATCGACGTGGTGAAGCTCCTGAAGAGCAAGGGTTACCGCCAGATCCTCACGAACAAGATGAATCTGGCCTTCGAGCGGGGTTGAGATACCTGACGCAATGTCAGCATCCACCTCAGCCCTCATCCTGAGGGCCGCCGGAGGCGGCGTCTCAAAGTCCCGGACGATGTCCGGGCACGAGGGCGTCTCCCGTGCTCTCTGGATGATCCTTCGAGACGCCCGCTGCGCAGGCTCCTTAGGATGAGGTGGGAGATCTGCAAACCAGCATCTGACGCTCACCGCGGCGTCACGATCTCCACGGGCCGGTCGATGGTCACTTCCTCGGGCGTGATGCGGCAGACATAGGCATAGGATTCCACACCTGCCGCAAGGGCGTGGCGGAAGGCCTTGTCGTAGGCCGGGTCGATGTCGCGGGCCACGTCGAAACGCTCGGCATCCATCTGGATGACATAGACGAGGGCGGCTCTCGCGCCCGTGGCCACCATGTCGGCAAGCTCGTAGAGGTGCTTGGCGCTGCGGGCCGCGACGCAGTCCGGGAACTCGGCGAAGCCCGCCTCCCGCATCATGTGGCAGTTCTTGACTTCGAGATAGCAGGGTGGCTCCCCGGTCTTCTCCAGTAGGAAGTCGACCCGGCTGTTCCGCCCGTATTTCACCTCCGGCCTGACCCGCTCGTAGCCCGCGAAGGGGGCCAGGCGCTCCTCCGTCAGGGCTTCCGCGACCAGGAGATTGGGCCGGGAGGTGTTGATGCCGATGAGCTGGAGGGGACCGCCGCCGGCCGCAATCTCCACGAACTCCCAGTTGTACTTGAGCTTGCGGTTCGGGTTCGTCGCTCGGGAGAGATAGACCCGGCTGCCGGGCTCCTTGAGGCCCATCATCGCGCCGGGATTGGCGCAATGGGCCGTGACCACCTCGCCACTGTCGAGCTCGATATCCGCCAGAAATCGCTTGTATCGCTCGATGAGACGGCCCTCGAGCAGGGCTTCCTGAAAACGCATCAAAATCCAACACTTGAACGAAGGCTTCCTGGTAGCAGGGGAGGTGGCCGGGGTTCAACCATTGCCGACGTCGCGTCGATGATCGGGTTCTCAAACTCCACTCGCCTCATCCTGAGGAGGTCGCGAAGCGGCCGTCTCGAAGGAGGTTCCAGAGCCCACTGAATTCTCCTTCGAGACTCAGACTGCGTCTGCTCCTCAGGATGAGGATGAAGGGATGGGATTGAAGACGTGGATGGCCCGTACAGGCCCGGCCATGACGTCGGACGGTGACATCCCCGGTGAGCGAAGCGAGGGGATGACAGCGAGTGAACTCTTGCTTCTGCTTGAGAATTGCCGCTTCTGACGCTAAACGCCCCCAAAAGGATCGCTGCGCATGGCCGTTTCCGTTACAGCCGCCCTTCTCGTCATCGGTGATGAGATCCTCACGGGGCGCACCAAGGACAAGAATATCGGCTACATCGCCGAGTATCTGACCGGGATCGGTATCGACCTGCGCGAGGTGCGCGTCGTACCCGACGTGGAGGAGGAGATCGTCGCGGCGGTCAATGCCCTGCGCGGCCGCTACACCTATCTTTTCACCACCGGGGGCATCGGCCCGACCCATGACGACATCACGGCGGATTCCGTCGCCAAGGCCTTCGATGTCGGGGTCGGGCAGGATCCTCGGGCCGTCGCCATGCTGCAGGAGCGCTACCAGCCGCACGAACTGAACGAAGCCCGCCTGCGCATGGCCCGGATCCCCGAGGGCGCCGATCTCATCGAGAACCCGATCTCCAAGGCGCCCGGCTTCCGGATCGGCAATGTCTTCGTCATGGCGGGCGTGCCCTCCATCATGCAGGCCATGCTCGACATCATCGCTCCGTCGCTCCAGACCGGCGCCCGCATGATCATCGAGACCATCGAGGCCGAGGGGCTGGCCGAGGGCATCTACGCCGAGGGCCTCGGCCAGATCGCCTCGTCGAACGCGACCGTGTCCATCGGGTCCTATCCGTCGTTCTCGACCAGCGGCTTCCGCAACCAGATCGTCGTGCGGGGCAAGGACCCGGATGCGGTTGCCAAGGCCGCCGCCGCCGTGCGCGAGCTTCTCGGACGCCTCAGGGGCGACCGGGCGCCCTTGTGAGAGTTATTCATTCCACCCGAAAGCCCTAGAAGAGCAGAGCCATGTCCCCGACCTCTCCCAAAGCCTTCCCCGTCTCCTGGGATCAGTTCCACCGCGATTGCCGGGCTCTCGCCTGGCGTCTGGCTGCGGCCGGTCCTTTCGAGGCGATCGTCTGCATCACGCGTGGCGGCCTCGTGCCGGCCGCCATCGTGGCGCGCGAACTCGATGTCCGGCTCATCGAGAGCGTCTGCATCGCGAGCTACCACGACTACAAGAATCAGGGCGACCTGCAGGTGCTGAAGGATATCGCCCCTGCGATCAAGGCCTTAGGCGACGGGACAGGCAAGGGCGTCCTCGTGATCGACGATCTGACCGACACCGGCAAGACCGCCAAAATCGTGCGCGACATGCTTCCCAACGCGCATTTCGCCGCCGTCTACGCCAAGCCCGCCGGGCGTCCCCTAATCGACACCTTCGTGACGGAAGTGAGCCAGGACACCTGGATCTACTTCCCCTGGGACATGGGCTTGGCCTATCAGGCTCCCATCCGCGAAGGCTCGGCCGGTTAACAGGAGCGAGGGGCGCCCGTGGCGGAGTTCGACATCGCGCGGACGCGCAAGAGCCTGTTCGGCGCCCTTCTCGATGCGAGGGACCGGTTCGGCCGGAACAAGGTCGCCCTCGAGGACCTCGAGCGCCAGCCGATCACCTTCGGTCGCCTCGTCCTGGGCTCGCTCGTCCTCGGGCGCAAGCTGGCGGGCCTGACGGGTGAGCGCGAGACGATCGGCGTGCTGCTCCCGAACGTCCAGGCCATCGCCGTCACCCTGTTCGGGCTCAATGCCTTCGGGCGGGTGCCCGCCTTCCTGAACTTCACGGCGGGATCCAAGAACCTGAAGGCTGCCTGCGAGCTGGCCGGGATAAAGACCATTGTCACCTCCCGCCGCTTCGTCGAGCAGGGCAAGCTCGACGACCTCGTCGCGACCTTGGGAGAGGGGCGGCGGATCCTGTGGCTCGAGGATGTTCGCGCCAAGCTGACGAGTTTCGACAAGCTGCGCGGGATGGTCGATTCCTGGATGGCGCGGCGCGTTCACGGCGGAGCCAAGGTCGAGCCCGACGACCCGGCCGTCGTGCTGTTCACGTCCGGTTCGGAAGGGGTGCCGAAGGGCGTGGTGCTGTCGAACGCCAACCTGGTCGCCAATGCCTATCAGGTCAAAGCGCTCGCGGGCGACGTGCTGCGCCCGGACGACGTGTTCTTCAATCCCCTGCCTATCTTCCATTCCTTCGGACTGACCGCGGGGCTGCTGACGGCGGTTCTCAACGGCATGAAGTCGGTGCTTTATCCGAGCCCGCTCCACTACCGGCAGATCCCGAAGCTCGTGGCCGGCACGCGCGCCACGATCATGCTCGCGACCGACACCTTTCTGCAGGGCTATGCCCGCGCGGCGGGGGAGAACGACTTGGCAAGCGTCCGCTACGTCATCGCCGGTGCCGAGCGGGTGAAGGACGAGACGCGCAGGCTCTGGGGCAAGTATGGGACGGTGATCCTGGAAGGCTATGGCGCGACCGAATGCTCGCCGGTCATCGCCGTGAGCCTGCCCGATCGCAACAGGCCCGGATCGGTCGGGCCGATCCTGCCGGCGATCGAATGGCGCCTCGATCCGGTCGAGGGAATCCACGAGGGCGGGCGCCTGAATGTGCGCGGCCCGAACGTGATGAAGGGCTATCTCGATCCCGCGGCTCCGGGCGGCATCCGTCCTCCCGTCGACGGCTGGCACGATACCGGCGATATCGTCACGGTCGATGACGGGATCGTCACCATCCGGGGACGGGCCAAGCGTTTCGCCAAGATCGGCGGCGAGATGATCTCGCTGGCCGCCATCGAGGCCACCGTTCAGGGTCTCTGGCCCGACAACAGCCATGTGGTCGTGGCCATTCCGGATCCGCGCAAGGGCGAACAGATCGTCCTCATCACCGACAAGCCGGATGCGGACCGGGATGTGTTGCTGGCCCACGCCAAAGCCCAAGGCTTTCCGGAGCTCTGGATGCCCCGCTCCATTCTCGTCTCGGGCATTCCGGTGCTGGGTTCGGGCAAGACCGATTACGCGGCCGCTGTCGAGCTGGCGCGGCGTCTACAGCCGATGCTCTAAGATTTTGCTTTTCGCATCTTTGCACGCAAAACCGGTTCCCACTTTTGCGTTCGATGCTGTAGGTCGGCACGATTTGCCCGCATAAAAAATCCTCGAACCATGCCCGTAACCGGGCCCCGCCTTTCCACGTTGTCATGCGGGAAATGTGCTCCCGCCGGGTGCGTCCGCATGAAGGGTTCGAGTATGAGACGAGTGGCTCTTGTTCTGATTGCGTTGTCCTTCGCTTCGAGCGCCCTGGCTCAAAATCGGCCCTTCACGCCCAGCATGACGTGCGATCAGGCCCGCGGGCTCGTGTATTCTCGCGGCGCCGTCGTTCTCGGCACGGGCACCTATACTTACGACCGTTACGTGCGCGACCGCAGCTTCTGCGAAATCAACGAGACGACCGATCCGCGTTACGTCCCGACGCGGGATACGCCGCAATGCTTTGTCGGGTATGTCTGCCGCGACTCCGATTATTTCCGCGATGATTGAGGCGAAACGGCCTGCCGAACGGGCAGGGGGAGAACCCGCCATATCTGCTTCCGGATCGGGCGTTCTGATGAATGCGTCGGAATGCTGAACGACCTTTGGTAACGTGCCCTTTGGGCAACGTTTGTCCGCTGTTGAAATAATGGCACACTGACGGACATAATTATTGGCTCTGTCCAAATTTGCTTATCTTTTCAGCAGATTGCGCCATGTATGTGCGAACTGCGCGGCTGCCCCCGTTGCGCCAAGCCGACGCTTGATTATGGTCACGGTTGTATATGAGTCCTGGACTCAGGAATTTTTGGAGACAACCATGAAGCTCGCTAAGAGCCTCTTCCTCGGATCGGTCGCGGGTCTCGCGGCTGCCGCAGGGGCACAGGCCGCCGACCTTCCCGCGAAGAAGGCCGCTGCTGTCGAATACGTTCGCGTCTGCTCCACCTACGGTGCAGGCTTCTTCTACATCCCCGGCACCGAAACCTGCCTCCGCGTCGGCGGCCGTGTTCGCGGCGAGTTCCTGTACCTGGAACCGAACAACCGCGCCGACGATGCCATCGGCTTCCGCGCTCGCGGCCGTATCCAGCTCGATGCCCGCACCGCCACCGCCTACGGTCTGCTCCGCAGCTTCGTACGCTTCGAGATGACCCGCGACACCGGCGCCTACGGCTTCAGCTCGACCTCGCCCAACGTCGACCAGGCCTTCATCCAGTTCGGCGGCCTCACCGCCGGTCGTACGATCTCGTTCTTCATGAACAGCGACCTGCCGAACGAGAACTGGGGCACGCTCCGCTTCTATGACGCTCCGACGGTCAACGCATTCGCCTACACCTTCTCCTTCGGCAACGGCTTCTCGGCCACGCTGGCGATCGAAGAGGGCAGCTTCGTCGGGACGACGTTTGGCAACCGCCTCAATGCTGCCGGTGAGGTTGTGCCGAACACCGTATTCACCGAAGCCGGGCAGACGATGCCCGACGTTATCGGTAACCTGAAATATGCCGGCACCTGGGGCTCGGTCCAGCTCGGCGGCGCTCTGCACCAGCTGCGCAGCGACAACGTGGTCACCTCTCTCGGTGGCTTCAACGACTACCCGGACACAAAGCTCGGCTGGGCCGTCACGGGTCAGGGCTACGTCAACCTGCCCGCACTCGCCGAAGGCGATGCCCTGTGGCTCGCCGCAACCTATGCGGACGGCGCTCTCGGCTACCTGGGCTTCGATCCGAACGTCACGTCCGGAGCGAGCACCCGCGATGTCGTCGACGCTTATGTCGGCGCTAACGGCGACATCAACACCGGCCGTGGCTGGTCGATCGCCGGTGGTCTGAACCACTACTGGACTCCGACCGTCCGCCAGAGCGTGTTCGGCTCGTATGCGCGTGTCGACTACAGCAACGATCTGGTTCCAGGCTTCCTTCCGGGCACCCTCGTCAACGCATCGACGTTCGACTTCACCGAATGGCGCGCCGGTACGAACCTCATCTGGTCGCCGGTTTCGGGTCTCGATATCGGTGTCGAGGTTCTCTATTCCAACCTCGATCCGCGTGGTCCGAATGCTGGCCAAGACAGCGATACCTGGGAAGGCCGCCTGCGCGTTCAGCGCGATTTCTAAGCGGCTTGTCCTGATCGGATGAAAGAACCCCGGTGGCGACACCGGGGTTTTTCTTTTGATATGCCGCGCATCGGAGGTGGAGCTGACACGCTTTCCCTTGAGCCCTCCAAGCAACGTTGCCGTATCGGCAATGCCGCCTATAAGGTTCCGTGTCATCGGCAAGAACGAGGATCGGGGTTAGCGATGTCGAAATCCTTCAGAAACCTGGCGTTTGTTGCGTTTGTTGCGGTGGGCGTGTCCGGATGTGTAGGCACGGCCGGCGTTTCCACGTGGCAGTATCAATCGGGACCGGGTTATGAAACGGAGCGCGTGTACGACGGCAGCATTCAGGCGGACACAAGCCGGGGTTTGACGCGTGAGGCGTGCACGACCGTATCGAGACGGCAGATCGGCCCGGCCGGAAACGTGGCCGGAAGGGATGTGACAGACTGCAATTCCGATTAGCCGAACGATCCTCTCTCGACGGAACGAAGGCCCACCTTGACCGTTGGCATGGGGTCTAGCTAACGTCAGGAGAGCATCATCATGAACAACATCATCTGGCTCATCGGCGCGATCGTGGTCGTTCTCGCGATCTTGTCGTTCCTCGGATTGCGATAAGGCACTGTACCCAGGAGCGCCTTGGCTCTTGGGTCCAAACGATGTTCGTTACCAGCCCGCGCATCGTCTGATACGGATCGTCCGTCTCGCGCGATGCACTGGCCGAAATCCATGAACCTGCAAGGCCGCTTCTCTCTCGAAGCGCCTTGCAGTTCTTGCTATCGCTCGGGCCAATTCTCTTGGAATGAATCGCGAAAGTGAAAGCCACTTTGGGTCCGGTGCTTTAGCGCAGCGAGCTATTCCATCAGCACCATGATGACCGATGCGACATTCACGACCGCCAATGCGCCGAGCAATGCCGGAAGCAGAGGAATCCCAAGCCGCCGAGGGGCTCGATCTCTGGCAATATCAGTGCGGGAAGTGAGATGATAGCCGTTGAAGGCCATGGCTCATCCTCTTCGTAATATGACCTAAGGTAAATCGCAGGGCACTTTGCTCCTGAAGCGCGCCACGCGAGGTGTGCTGCCGCACGATGCGCTACAGCATCGAATGAATCCCCAAAGTGCAAATCCCTATAGGGTCCGATGATCGAGGCCCTAATGCCGCGTGGCGGTCTTCTGGATCTGGAGAAGCTGGCCTTCGACGGCGCGCATCCGGGTCATCAGGCGGTCGAGCTCGGAAAGAAGGAATTTCTCGTCCTCTTTGGCCTTCTGGACGAGATCGGGGGAGGAGCCGTGACGGACGCGCTGGATGGCATCTGCAAGCTGCCGATCCAGAAGTCGCATGTGTTGCTCCAGATCCAAGAACTCTTGATGAAGCTTGGTCTCCTTGAGCACAATCGGGATCTCACGTGCAGACGGTCGGTTCTGAGCCTAAGCTACAGCCTGGAGGCAGGTTCCTCCAAGGCAAAAACGAACCCCTGGCAAATTTCTTAACGGCCAAGCTGAAACGGAGCGCGAAGTTCACCGTTCTGTGATCAGGGCTGCTCCCGATGGCGTACCACCGGGGAGTTGGGTTATTGTATTCGGTCCCTCGAACACAGAGTTTCGAGGCGCGTCTGGCAGAACAGGTGTTTGCGTCGCGTCTTGCTTTTCACCGCGACCACCCGCTTTGCGTTTCCGGGCCGGTCTTTCCTTCTATCGCCGAGCCTCGCGCGTCGTCGCACCCGCGGAGTGCTCCAAGAACAGCCGCCGGATTACAGAGGAGATCGCCGGATGGGACAGAAAATCGAGCCTAATCGTGTCGCCTTGATCGTCGAGGACGACTTCGAGGTCAGAGGCTTGGCGGCAGCGCTCCTTGAAGAAACCGACCTGAAGGTTGTCGAGGCGTCCAGTGCGGAAGAGGCCCTGGACTATCTGCGGCTGCATTCGGACGAGGTGGCTTTCCTGTTCGCCGATGTGCGCCTCCCATGCCTCATGGATGGCCTGGACCTCGTTCGCACGGTGCGCCTGAAATGGCCATGGGTGCGGACCGTCCTGACCTCCGGGCGGCCTCTCGACCAGCGTGAGGCCGATGTTCCGCGGGATGTGCGCTTCATGCAGAAGCCCTGGAGAGCGCTGGATGTCCTGATGGAAGCCGAGAAGGCGGCAGTCGCATCCCGGCGGAACTGATGCTGCTGCGATCAGACGTGTTCTGCCTTCCATCGTGCCGGGAGCGTGGAACCTTGGCGCTTGCCAGGAATTTGCGTCAGCAGTTTGAAAGGATTGACTGATGCCGCACACGTCCATCGCCACAGGCAGCTTCCCGTCCCGCAAGGAGGCCAATCAGGCCGTTCAGCGTCTGGTGTCGGGAGGTTTCGCCCGCAACAGCATCGCCGTCCACGAGCGTGAGGACGACGATGGATACGACCTGGAAATTCATACCCGTCGGGAGAACCTCAGGCGCGCCGAACGCCTGATCCACGATTCCGCGCCTTTGTACGTGGTGCGGGAGAAGGCTTCCGACGTCGTTCATACCGCCAGGTCATACCCGCTGGTCCTGCTTGGAGCCGGGATCCTGACGGGGTTCCTGATCTACAATCTCATCCCGCGCGAGACGTCATCCGGTCACCGGAACCGCCGCAGGGGCTGATGCCGATTTTGCACATCGAACGATGCTCTCGTTGAAAGAGGAAGCATCGGATCCGATCCCAAATGTGCAAGTCCGCTTTTGGATCCGATGCTTTAGAGTTCTTCGTCGTCTTCGGGATAGTGAGCCTGTTCCAGACGTTCCAGCAATTGCTGGATGCGATCGGGAGCAGGCTCTTTCAGCATACTCTGATAATTCTGCTGCAATTGCCTTCCAAGATCCTTCAGGAACTCGGATTGACCGGTCGACGTCAGGTTGTCGGAGCCGATGCTCCAGCCCCGATCGCTCCCTTCCGCATAAGGATGGTGCCGCTTTGGCATCCATGCCCTCCATTTCTGCTCGTCTTTGAGCTGTGAACGAGTGAGGCTGCGTAGGGTTTCAGCTAAGTTTATGGAAAAGAATAGTTTTTTCTGAGAAAGTGCCACAAGGGCCCAGATTGGGACAAGCTTCCTCGGCCGTCAGGTGCGGTCCGAGCGTCTTCTACCAAAGGATGCGGCGACCGCCGGTCGCATTGGATTCAGCTGAACACTGCGTCAAAGCTCGACCTTGGCGACAAAGGCGGGCTGGGTTCATGCGTGAAGTTCTCATGGTCTATTTGTGCGGTGTGATCCTGCTGCTGGCAGTGTCTACCACCATCGACGGCGAGGAGGGGGTGGGTCTCGACCACATTCTCATCGCCGGCTTCGGCTGGCCGATCCTGACGCCTATTCTGGCCTTGAGGGCCTGGAGCGGTCGTTAAAGGCGGCGTTTCTTGGAATGCGATCTGGTCCTCAGGCGCATTCCCTTGCATCATCGTTATTGCTAAGTTGAGCCGCAACCGTCTCGAATGAACTCATGTCCAGAGCGATCCTGTCCACCGCGATCCTTTTGTTGTCACTCGGCGTGGTGCACGCCCAGACGAGTTGCTACCCGCGCATCGGCGCCTATAGCGGGCAGTACGAGGGCCAGTGTCCCGGTTCCGGTCTCAAATGGATGGCGGTTGAGAATACGATCGGGGCTTATGGGCGAAACTGCAGCGACGAGCCATGGACGTACAACCGAACGGAGAAGACGTTCTACAATCCCAAGGCCAATGAGAAGTTCGCCATGCAGGATTGTTATGCGGCCAATCGCGATCAGCCTGCGAGCGCTCTGAAGACGAGCTTGGGCAGCGATATGGTTCGACGCTTCCACGAGAGCAAGATCCAGCGTCCCGGGGCCGCTGAGGAACAAGCGTCCGCCCGTCGCTGAGGGCCGCACTCCTCGCTGGGGAGTGCCCCAGACGCAGAGCATCGAACGCAGGAGCGGGAACCGATTTTGTGTGCAAAGATGCGAGAGAGCAAAACCTGGAGCATTGGACGTGAGTTCGAACTGACGTCCAATGCGCGAGAAGCGACCTACACGATCTTGAAGTCCGCATTGGTCATCTTCAGTCCCGTGGCGAGCTTCGCGAAGGCGACCTGCTCGGCCGCGCCCGTGCCGTCGGAATCGTAGTACAGAATGCCGTGACCCTGATCGTAGATTATGCGATCCGTCGCATCGTGAGCGGTTTCGCCTGTCCAGAAAGCCGCCGAGTTCAGGCGCCCGTTCGGGCCGACTGCGGTGAACACGCTGTTCTCGAGCCATACGGTGTCGTTTGCGACCGAGAAACCTCGGATCTCGTCGATATTCGTGGCCCCGTCCGGTGTCGTGTTGAAGACGAACGCGTCCTTACCGGCGCCTCCGCGCAGAATGTCGTTGCCCCAACCGCCATAAAGCTGGTCGTCATTGCCTCCGCCGGACAGGCTGTCATTGCCTGAATCGCCCCACAGACGGTCGTTGCCATTGCCGCCGGAAATCGTGTCGTCCGCTTGCCTGGTTTTGATCCGGTCATTTCCGACGCCGCCCTGGACCACGTCGCTGTGCGCCGTTCCGGAAAGAACGTCGTTTACGTTCATGTACTGGAGCTGGCCGTAGAGAGGAGCTTCCGATCTGCTCACCCCGAGCGGGAGGCTCTTGGCCCAATCGAGCCCTACCGAGTTGAGGACGGAGGCAACGACGGAGTTGCTGTTCAGGTCCCCTCCAGGAAACTGCTGGAAGATATCCGCGCTGTAATGCAGACCGGCCTTGTCGATGTTGCTGGCGTGCTGAACCATCACCTTCCAGACATCGTTCGCATTCCTCGAGCCAAGGTCCAGCGGCGTTCGATGCCGTTCCTGAGGTGTGTCGGACCCTCTTCTGTCAGGAGAAGAGGCCAGGTCGGCACTGGCTATCGTTCCAAGCTCGCCGAAGCCTTCGAGCGAGCCCCTGATCACCTTCTCGGATACGACGCGTCCTGCGGCGTCCGTTTGCGTCTTGACCAGATAGAGATGGAAAAAGCCGCTGTTGATGGCTTGGAACTCGAGGGGCTTGGCTTCGATCGCTATAACCGTCGGCATACGCGGCTCCCAGAACGAATCGCACACCCCCGGCTCACTGCATATGTTCTTTCACCATCAACTATGCTGCAGCCTTTGCTGTTCCATCGGGCCGCATCGTCCACGGCGATGCCATGGCGCCGTTCACGGGCGTCATGATCCGTAAGGATACGTGAATTGACCGATGCCGCAGACAGGGGGAGACTGATGCGTGGCCGACAGCATTGGTTGCTCCCTCTGAAGAACTGAGGCCCCTTCGGGGCCTCTTTTGTTGCCGTATTCTTCGGACGGTCCTCAGGCCCTGAGGCTCTCCAGGAGCTTTTGATACGGCTCCCGCCGCTCGCGGTATTTCAGGAGCAACTCGGCCTCGATATATCGCTTCTGTTCGGCATCGATGTTGCTGTGGCTGAGATTCAGGATGTCCTCGCCGTACTGGAAGTCTATGTTCGTCAGCGTCCGCGTCACCCAGAGGATTTTAAGATCGTTGTCGGTGATCGCGCCTCCGGGTGACTGCCGCTCGGGACGCTGTTTCGTCACCCCCGTCCTGTTGACCACCATGCTTCCCCCTTCAGAAACTGTGAGGAATAATATCGTTCCGGGGCGGTTGCCGGCAACGCGTGCAATCTAAGCTTGCGGAGTAAAGTCCAGGCTCCAAGTCGGTAACCCGGACGGTGAGGGGTGGAATCGTCTGCGAGGTCAACTCCGTCCGATCAGCTCGATACCGGATTCGGGCGCTCAACCCTGGAAAATCTTAACGCGAGCTTTCCGCGCCCAGGCCCTTAGGTAGTACGTAATACCCCTTAGTGAGTAACAGGTGGTGGCCCTCTCTTGATCGGTTCAAGACTTTGAGTCCTGATAGCGAAAGGAGGACTACCCGCTCCATTTTGTCCTAGGGGGGCAATCCATGATCAAGGATGATTTCGACGATGCCGCGGCGCCTCGTGCGCCTGAAGTCGATTCTACGCAGCGCTTCGCAACAAGGTTGCTTTGCGGGAACGCCCTGCTGCAGGCCGGTCTCTCGCAGCTTCTCTCTGGCACCTGCTTCGATGTGACCGGATCGGCATCGAACGAACCCGATCTCTGCGTCGTCGACGGTACTGGAAATTTTCAGCAGACGCTCGAACTCATCCGGGAGACCAAGGCGCAGCATCCTGCGGCGCGAGTGGTGGCGATCTCCCATGAATTCGATGTTCAGGCCGTGCATTCCGCCGTCGCGACCGGGGTCGACAGTTTCTGCCTGGCCACGAGCGCGCGCGACGTTCTGATCAGGACGTTCGAGCTCACCATGCTGGGCGAGAGGATTCTGCCCGGTTCGCTCGTGCGCCAGCTTCTCACGCAGGAATTCTCGTCCGCCAGCGCGGCCGAGATCATTCCGTTGGCCGATCACCGGACGCCGGATCCGAAAGTGTCGAAGCTCTCGCCGCGCGAGACCGTGATCCTGCAGTCCCTGATGGGCGGCGATCCGAACAAGGTCATCGCACGCAAGCTCGACATCACCGAGGCGACGATCAAGGTCCACGTCAAGGCGATCCTGCGCAAGATCGGCGTCGCCAATCGCACCCAGGCGGCCATGTGGGCGACGGGAAATCTCCGCGACGTCGGTTCGACGGCCGGCGAGTTCCGCGAGGTGCGGCGCTTGAGCTGAACACTGGACGCGTCACGCCGCAGCCGCAGCGAGCAGCGAGAGGATTGTTGCCGCGACGTTGATGCTCATGACCACGAAAAGCAGTGCGACCGACACGGGAAAGGGTCGCACGGCCGGTTCGAATGTCGTCCGGTGATGATCGGTAGCCTTCATGGCGTCTTCCTTTCGAGCTTGCTGAATACCTGCAGAATGGCGTGCTTCGCTCGACGGCGCTGTGAAGCATTTCACATGGGAGCATCGGACACGAAAGATGCGCCCGATTTTCAAGACGTCGTGCGACTCGTGACGTCCCGATCCTTATAAAGAAACCGAGCGATCGCCTTCGCGACGTCCCGCGCCCGCTCGATCGGGAGCATGTGCGTCTCGTTCCTGAAGATCCGCAACTGCGCGCCTGGGATGAGCCGTGCCGTCTCCTCGAGCGCGGCCACATCGAAGAACGGGTCGCGCGTCGCACCGACGATAAGGGCCGGCGCCGCGATGCGGGCGAGCCAGGACGGATCGCGGCCGAATTCCTCGCCCGCGACGGCGTTGAGGCCACGCACGATTGTCGCCGGATCGTTCATCGTCTCATGCAGCCGCCTGCGCTCCTGACTGAACCGCCAACGGATGAGCCAGTTGAGCCACGGGCGGCGGAATACCAGGCCGAATTCGTCGAGAAAGCCCTCGAAGTCGCCGGCCCAGGCGCAGGCGATCTGCCGGTCGACGCTGCGGCGTCCCTCCGGCGAGAAGCGATGGGCGCTGACCATCAGGATCAGTTCCTTCACGAGGTCGGGGCGATCCGCAGCCAGACGCGCGGCCACGAAGCCGCCGAAGGAGATGCCCATCACGGTGGCCGGGCCGATCTCCTGCAGGATCCGCGCCACGTCGTCGACGATGGTTCCGACCGTGTAGTCGGCGGGCGGCGACGGCTCGTAGCCCAGAATGTAGACCGGGCGGCCGGAGGGCAGGAGACGGGCGATGCGCCTCGCATCCCGCAACGCCCGCGCCGGGATCGGACGCCTGACGAAAGCCTGTCCGCCGTTGAGCACGACGATGGGGTTGGAGCCTGAACCCGATTGCACATAGGGAATCTTGTTCAGGAAGAGACCTGATTGAAAGTCCTTCATGGTGGCTACGCGAGGTCGAATGCAGCCGCTCCGGGAGCGTTTGATCGTTTGCGAGGAACGGCCGCAAAGGGGATGGACATCTGCCTCACATGCCGATCCCGTCGGGGCGAACGGCAAAACGCGCCAGTCATGGGCTGGAGCGGGAACGAAAGGCAGGAATGGAGCCGACGGACACTGGAAGAGTGGCGGCGGCGGGCGGCC
The DNA here is from genome assembly GCF_052115545.1 of Microvirga sp. 2MCAF35. NCBI lineage: Bacteria > Pseudomonadati > Pseudomonadota > Alphaproteobacteria > Hyphomicrobiales > Methylobacteriaceae > Microvirga > Microvirga sp. 2MCAF35. Next base: position 92,354 of record NZ_JBFRGW010000002.1, on the reverse strand, counting down.
GGGATCCTTTTCCTAACGGGGCTTGGACGTTACGTCAACTGCCGAGTTTGTCCCTTAAAGTCCGGGTTATGAATCTCACCTCATCCTGAGGAGCAGCGAAGCTGCGTCTCGATGGATCTTCCAGTGTTCTCTGGAAACGCCCTCGTGCCCGGACATAGTCCGGGACCTCGAGACGGTCGCAGGGCGACCTCCTCAGGATGAGGGCTCAGGATTGCGCTGATCTCTGCGCGAGCGAATTTGTCGGTGACGTGGATCCGGTTCAGCGTCGAGAACGCGAAACGGAAACGAAAAAGCTGTTTGCCTTAGAAGCCGAGCGAAACGGCCGGAAGATCTTCGAGGGCCGGTCGGGCGAAGAGAAAGCCCTGGAACAGGCTGATGCCCGCATCCCGCAGAGTGGAGAGCTCCGCCTGGGTCTCGACGCCTTCGGCGATGATTGCGATGCCGAGGGCGCGGGCGATCACAAGGATGCCGGCGATGATGGCCTGACGTGCGGACGAATCCGTGATGCCGCGAATGATCTCCATGTCGATCTTGATGAGATCGGTCTGGAAATTGGCGAGGAGGTTCAAGCCCGCATGGCCCGCGCCGAAATCGTCGATGGCCGTGATGAACCCGAGGCGCCTGTACTCCGCGATGATCCGGGCGACGTGCTTCGTGTCCGCCATCCGCTCGTTTTCCGTGAACTCGAACATGATCCGCCTTGTGTCGAAGCCCACGCGGCGAGCCGTCTCGAGGGATGTTCTGATGCAGGCCGAGGGCTCGTAGACCGCATTCGGCATGAAGTTGATGGAAAGCCGCGTCTCCTCGGTTCTCGGGAAGAGGCGGCCCGCCAGTTCGATGGCCTTCACCCGGCAGGCCTGATCGAACTTGTACTGCCGGGCTTCATCGACCTGGCTCAGGATCTGCCATGCCGATTGCCCTTCCGTTCCCCTGACCAGCGCCTCGTAGCCCCAGACGATCTCCCGGTCGAGATCCACGATCGGGTGGAACGCCATGGTGAAGTCGAACGGGAGCGGCTCGCCGTCCCGGCATCCCTGGCAACCCGATTTCATGTCCACTGGCGTTTCCGATCTGACGATTGAAGGATTTCACAGATCAGTATGGGGAAAGATCTTGCGATTGCCCTAATGCATCGTGCGGACCCGGCGGGCCGCGCTAGCGAAAAGTGGACCCGGTTTTCTGCGTCGAACGATGCATCAGCTCAAGAATGGAGCATCGGACCCCAAAGTGGAATCCACTTTTGGGTCCGATGCTCTAACGTGAGGAAAAGCACATCCAGGCCGTAGGTCTTCAGGCAATCTCGCAGTCTGCCACAGTTCTCAACCCCGCATGGGCAGAGCGCGCCGCGGAGCCAGCCGTCTTGCCGGGGAAGACTGACGGTTCATCGTTGACGCAAGACATGCGGGAGGTGCTGCCATGACCAGCGGCCGATTTGCCTTTCCACCCTCCGATGATGCGATCTTTCTGACCGACGGCGGACTCGAAACCACGCTCGTTTTTCTCGAAGGCCTGGATCTTCCCTGCTTTGCAGCCTTTCCGCTTCTGCGCAGCGAGGAGGGGCGAGCCCGGCTCGAACGATATTTCGAGCCCTACATCCGCACCGCCATGGAGCGGGATGTCGGGTTCATCCTGGATACGCCCACATGGCGGGCCAACGCCGATTGGGGCGCGAAGCTGAACGTCTCGCCTGCTGAACTGGCGAACGTGAATGTGGAGGCCGTGCGCTGGGCGGCCTCCCTTCGGGACAGGCTCTCTGACACCAGGGAACGAATCCTGATCAATGGCGCTATCGGCCCGCGCGGGGACGGCTACAGAGTGGATACGCGGATGGCAGCGGAAGAGGCGCAGGCATATCATGCGCCGCAGGTGGAAGCCTTTCGCGAGGGTGGAGCGGACATGGTGAGCGCCGTCACCATGAACTATGCAGAGGAGGCCATCGGCATCGCGCGCGCGGCGGAGGCGCTCGGCATGCAGGCGGTGATTTCGTTCACGGTCGAAACGGATGGCAGGCTCGCCTCCGGCGAGACACTCCGATCCGCCATCGAAAGAACGGATCGCGAGACCGGTCATATTCCGGCCTATTACATGATCAACTGCGCACACCCAACCCATTTCGACCACATCCTGGCTGGGGATGACGAATGGATCCGGCGCATTCGAGGGCTACGCGCCAATGCCTCGGCTAAAAGCCACGCGGAACTCGATGAATCCACCGAGCTCGACCCCGGCGATCCTGTCGATCTCGGGCGTCGTTACCGGGCTCTGCGCCAGCGCATGACGCAGCTTTCCGTGCTCGGAGGATGCTGCGGCACCGATCATCGTCACATCGCGGCGATCTGCGAGGCCTGCATTCCATCATCAGGCCGAGGGGCGTGAAGGTCCGCTTTCGGTCGTATGCCGGTTCCAGGGCCAGCGGCCCTCGATTTCGACTTCGAGCGAGAAGCTGAGGAACGTCCGGATGAGGACGATGCCGCCGAGGATCAGAAGGCTTTGGATCGTCGGCTCGATGGCGACCGTGTTGATGATGTCGGCGGCGACGAGGAATTCGAGGCCGAGCAGAATGGCGCGGCCCACATTCGAGCGATAGAGGGTGAACGCGTCCGCCCCCGGGCGGCCGTTCAGGATCTGCCAGAGCGCGGCGATGCTCGATCCGAGGATCCCGAGGACAATGATGGCGATCCCGCCGACCTCGATGGCACGTGTCGTCAGTTTGAGCGCCGAGAAAAACCAATCGTCCATGAGCGATCCTTAAGCCTCATGGACATAGATTCATAGGACAGCTTGGCCAAGCCTCCAGGGGAGAGAGACGCCTGTTTTCGGTCAACGGCATTCGGCTCCCGGTTCACAGACCTCATTCGATTGGGCATGCGTTGCCAGTTTCTCTCACGCCATCACCGGCCTCGTGCCGGTGATCTCGATCGGAAAGACGTCTCGCTTCACGGAAGCGGGATGGCCGACACAAGGCTGGCCATGACGCAGAGGGGGGCTCGTCCTTCGAGCCGGTCGCTCCGCGGCCTTCTTAGGATGAAGCCTCAACAAGGGTGGGGATCGAACCGGGGTGTCGAAACGATCAGGTAAACCCCGGCTTGCTCGGAAGTCCCATGCGCTTGAACATCATCACGACCGGGCACATGCCGGTGAAGGATGCCTGCGCCAGATGGGCGCCGAGGAGCCCGGTGAGCCAGAGCCAGTTGATGTTCACGGTAACGGCGAGCAGGACGGAAACGATGATGAGCCCGCCGACGGTCAGAAGGAGCGCGCGTTCTAGGGCATCGGATAAGCCCAAAAAGTGGTGTCCACTTTTTGGGCTTATCCGGTGCCTCTTTTGGAAAGCGCATCGTTCGACGCGGAAAACCGGGGCCACTTTTCGCTAGCGCGGCCCGCCGGGTCCGCACGATGCGCGTCATGACCATGCCTCCAACAGAGACACGCCGATTTTACAACAAGCCTGACGGGGACAAAAGAAAAAGGGCCGGCTATCAGCCGACCCTCTTGAACCTTGTGCGTGTCGCTCAATAGGCCGACGACACCCGCGATTCATCCTCGACGTCGAAGAGGCGCTGGCCGCGTAGCACGACCACGGGCGAGCCCACGGGCACGCGGCTGTAGAGGTCGATGATGTCCTGGTTGAACAGGCGGATGCAGCCGCTCGACACGGACTGGCCGATGGACCATGGCTCCGTGGTGCCGTGGAGCCGGTACATGGTGTCGACGCCGTTGTTGTAGAGATACAGGGCGCGCGCGCCGAGCGGGTTGTTCAATCCGCCTTCCATGCCGCCGGCCCAGCGGCCGTTGCGCTCAGGCTCGCGGCGGATCATGGCGGCGGTGGGCGTCCAGCGCGGCCACGTGGCCTTGCGGCCGATCCGTGCGCGGCCGCTCCAGGCGAGCCCTTCCTTGCCGACGCCGATGCCGTAGCGAATGGCGCGGCCGCCCTCACGGACGAGGTAGAGATGACGGGCTTCCGTGTCGACCACGATAGTGCCCGGTTCCTCGCGTCCGTAATAGGCGACCTCGCGGCGCAGGAAGCGCGGATCGACTTCCGAAATGTCGGTGGCGGGCAACGGATGCGGCTCGTCCGGGCGCGGGCCGTACATGGCCACATAGGCGGGATCGATGCGGCGGACGGCTTGCTGCATGGGGCCTTGTGTCGAGACACAGGCCGCCAAGGCCATGGGAAGAAGAACCGCAAGGAAGCGGGTCGCGTTGTTCAACAGTGACGGGCGCGAAGCCAGGGCAGCAAACATCAGTAGGGTGACCTGCAGTTTCTGTTTTTGGTGTGATCTGCCGAGGCTCAAGCGCGACGGCAATACTCATGAAGAGACATAGCCTTGGTGGTGACGACAAGGTGGATCTTGCATGGCGGAAATGTGGCAAGGCCCGGGTGTGGTTTGCAAGACACAGTATTTTGAACGCCTCGATCCATTCGACTCGCCGCGAGTTAACGCTTTGAATAGGTTCGTTAAGTTTTCTGTCTCACCTCAAGCGACGAACGAGTGTTTTCATGCAGCGCATACCCATACGGATGCTCACGATTTGCGGCATCTCCGAACTGCCGGACCAGCGAGACAGGTCCGTGACCCATGTGCTCTCGATCCTGGATCCCGACCATCCCGACCCGGAAGCCTTCGGGGCCTACGATCCGCACCACAGGACGATCCTGCGCTTCCACGACATCATCAATCCGATCCCGGGCATGATCCTTCCCACGCCGCAGGATGTGGAATCGATTCTCCGCTTCGGAGACGACGTGATGGAAGAAGGTGAGGGGCACGTCGAAGGACACCTGCTCGTCCATTGCCATATGGGCGTCTCGCGTTCGACTGCCGCAATGCTCACTCTCATGGCCCAGGCTAATCCCGACGAGAGCGAGGACGTATTGTTCGAGCGACTCGCCGAGATCCGGCCTCAGGCGTGGCCGAACTCCCTCATGGTCGATTTCGCCGATGACCTCCTGGGGCGCAACGGACGGCTCACGGATGCGTTGCGCCGACATTACGGCCGCCAGATTCAGCGCATGCCGAATTATGTGCAGCTGATGCACGATCTCGGACGCGGCCGCGAGGTCGAGATGGCGGCTTGAGGGCTGTTGCGAAAAACGACAGGCCATTACATCCCAAGCCCTCATCCTGAGGAGGTCACTTCAGTGACCGTCTCGAAGGACGAGGGCGTCTCCAGAGAGCACTGGAAGATCCTTCGAGACGCAGCTGCGCTGCTCCTCAGGATGAGGCCGGAGGGTGATGAGCCGGCCTCTCAGGCTGAGGCAAGAGCTTGAAGATTGCTGCTTCAAATGAAACCGCTGCGGAAACTTATCGCGCCGCGACTTTCCCCAAAGCGCCGAACTTCGCATCCGACCTCACCGGAACGGACGCCGCGTCGTCGCTCGCCAATTCTTCGATGATCGGGCAATGGGGACGCGCATCGCCGTGGCAGTTCGTGGCGAGATGCTTTAGGGTCGATGCCATTTCCTGCAGTTCCCTGATCTTGCGTTCGAGCACGCCGACATGTTCCAGCGCGATGGCCTTCACGTCCTTGCTCGCGCGCTCGCGATCCTGCCAGAGCGACACGAGATCCGCGATCTGCTCGACGGAGAAGCCGAGGTCTCGCGAGCGGCGGATGAAGCGCAGGGTGTGCACGTCGTGATCCGAATAGACGCGGTAGCCGGATTCCGTCCGCACGGTCTTCGGGATCAATCCGATGGATTCGTAATAGCGGATCATCTTGGACGATACGCCCGAAGCCGCGGCTGCCTGTCCGATATTCATGCGACACCTTCGACGGTTTGAATGGGGGAAGCCGATTGCGCCGCTGCGATGGGAGCCGTGAAGCCGCGCAGGCGCAGGGCATTGCCGAGAACGAACACGCTCGACAGCGCCATGGCGCCGGCCGCGAAGATCGGCGAGAGCAGGGTACCGTTGACGGGATAGAGCACGCCCGCCGCGACCGGGATCAGCAGGACGTTGTAGGCGAAGGCCCAGAACAGGTTCTGCCGGATGTTGCGGATCGTCGCCTTGGACAGCGCAATGGCGTTCACGACGCCGCGCACATCGCCCGACATGAGCACCACGTCGGCGCTCTCGATGGCGATGTCCGTGCCCGTGCCGATGGCGATGCCGATATCGGCCTGCGCGAGGGCAGGGGCATCGTTGATGCCGTCGCCCACGAAGGCGATCGGGCCGTACGCCTGCGCCAAGCGCTTCACCACCTCGACCTTGCCGTCGGGCAGCACTTCCGCCGCCACCTCGTCGATCCCGATCCTCTTCGCGATGGCCTCGGCGGTCCTGCGGTTGTCGCCGGTGATCATGGCGACCTTCAACCCAAGCGCATGGAGCGCCGCGATGGCCTCCGGCGTCGAAGGCTTGACCGGATCGGCCACCGCCACGATGGCCGCGAGCCTGCCGTCGATGGCCGCATAGAGCGGGCTCTTGCCCTCGGCGCCGAGACGCGCGGCACTATCGGCGAAGCCGGAGACCGGGAGGCCGAGCTTCGTCATGAAGCGGTCCGCCCCCACATCCACCTTCCGCCCCTCGACGAGAGCGGAAACGCCGAAGCCCGGCACGGCCTCGAAGCTATCAGTCGGGGATAGGGTGAGGCCGCGCCGCTCGGCCGCCGCCACGATGGCCTGGGCGATTGGATGCTCGGAGCGGCTCTCGACGGCGGCGACCAGCCCCAGGGCCTCGGTCTCGGAGAATCCGGGAGCCGTCACGAGGTCGGTCAGCTCCGGGCGTCCCTGAGTCAGGGTGCCGGTCTTGTCCAGGGCGACGACGCCGACCTCCTTCAGGCTCTGCAGGGCCTCGCCCTGGCGGAACAGCACCCCGAGTTCCGCCGCCCGGCCGGTGCCGACCATGATCGAGGTCGGGGTCGCCAGACCCATGGCGCAGGGGCAGGCGATGATCAGCACGGCGACCGCGTTCACCAGGGCGAAGGTGAGGGCCGGTTCGGGACCGAAGAGGAGCCAGACCAGGAAGGTGAGGGCGGCGGCGGCCATGACGGCGGGCACGAACCAGGCGGTCACCCGGTCGACGAGGGCCTGGATCGGGAGCTTCGACCCCTGAGCCTGCTCGACCATGCGGATGATCTGGGCCAGCACCGTGTCGGCGCCGATGCGGGTGGCCCGGAAGGTGAAGCTGCCGGTCCGGTTGATGGTACCGCCGACCACCTCCTTGCCGGCCGATTTCTCGACCGGAACAGGCTCGCCGGTGATCATGGATTCATCCACGTAGGAAGATCCTTCCAGCACCATACCATCGACCGGGATCCTCTCGCCGGGGCGGACCTGGACGACATCGCCGGCCTGAACCTGATCGAGGGGCACCTCCAGGGCCTCGCCGTCGCGCACCACGCGGGCGGTCTTGGCCTGCAGGCCCATGAGGCGCTTGATCGCCTCCGACGTGCGTCCCTTGGCCTTCGCTTCGAGGAAACGGCCGATCAGGATCAGGGCCACGATCACGGCCGCGGCCTCGTAATAGACGTTGTCCATGGCGGCGGGCAGAATCCCAGGCAGGAAGGTCGCCACGACCGAATAGGCATAGGCCGCGCTCGTGCCGAGAACGACCAGCGAGTTCATGTCCGGCGATCCACGCAGCAGGGCAGGAACGCCCTTCCGGAAGAAGCGCAGCCCCGGCCCGAACAGGACAAGCGTAGTCAGGGCGAATTGCAGGTACCAGCTGTTGCGATGCCCGAAGGTTCCCATGACCCAGTCATGGATGGCGGGAATGAAGTGGGAGCCCATTTCCAGAGCAAAGACCGGCAGGGTCAGGATTCCTGCGACCAGCACGGCCTGCCTGAGGCCGGTGATCTCGGCCTCGCGAGCCTCCCGCTCCCGGTCCGCCTGACCGTCCTCCCGCCGGATCGGCTTGGCCGCGTAGCCGGTCTGCTCGACGGCGCTGATCAGACGAGCCAGGATGTCCGCACCGCCGAGATAACGGACAGACGCTCGCTCCGTGGCGAGATTGACGGAAGCCTCCACCACGCCGGGAACGCGCCCGAGCGCCTTCTCGACCCGGTTGACGCAGGAGGCGCAAGTCATGCCGTCGATCTTCAGCTCGACATTGCTCTCCGACGGCTCGTAGCCCGCAACACGGATCGCTTCCGCGACCGCCGCAGGATCGGCTCCCGAGGGGGCGAATTCCACATGGGCCCGTTCCGTGGCAAGGTTGACGTTCGCAGCCGTGACGCCCTCCACAGAGCGGATCGCCTTCTCCACGCGGCCCACACAGGAGGCGCAGCTCATCCCATGGATGGATATGTCGATGCTGTCGCTAGGGGCAGGTCTGGCGGCCGTCATGGAAAATCTCCTGATCTTATATGGGAACGAGGTGTAATCCTTCCAATCATGGGAAGGTCAAGCGAGCGTGACACGGGTTTGGGAGGTCTGTCCTGGCGGAACCTCGGCCTCGCTTGGGGAACCATGCCTGAACCTGGGTCATTGATCCGACACGTTTGCCACCTAGGTGGCAGAGGCGACTTCCCGTCTCGTCGAACGACGCGGTAGTTTGACCTTCAGCGAACAATAGAGCCGGTGCCGACCTTTGAAGCATAGCGACAAACAGGGGCCAACCCTTCGGATCCTCACCTATAACGTCCATCGTTGGCTCGGCACGGACAGGAAGATCTCACCGCAGCGGATCGCCGACGTCATTGCGTCCTGCAATCCGGATGTCGTCGCCCTGCAGGAGGTGCGCGTCGGGCGCGTGCGGGCAGGGGAGATCGATCAGGCCGCGGCCGTGGCGGCCAGGCTCGGTATGGATCTGCACTTCCAGCCCACGATCCGCATCCTGGGCGAGCAATACGGCATTGCGGTCCTGACCCGCCATGCCTCGAGGATCGTGAGTTCGGGCCGCCTTCCCACGCAATCGACGAGACCGTCCTTCGAGAAGCGCAGCGCCCTCTGGGTCTCCGTCGAGATCGACGGCCAGACGATCCAGGTGGTCAACGCTCATCTCTCGCTGCGCTCCGGAGAAAGGCGAACCCAGGCGGCGGCTCTTATCGGACCCGATTGGATCGGCCATCCGGATTGCGGCGATCCGGCCGTGCTGCTGGGAGATTTCAACGCGCCGCCGTATTCGCGTTCCTACCGGTTGATCGCGAACCGGATGCAGGACGCCCAGCTGTCCAATTCCTTCGGAGAGCCCCAGCCGACCTTTCACACGCGGGCGCCCGTGCTGCGCCTCGACCATGTGTTCGTGACCAAGTCCATCGAAGTGGTCAATGCCGGTCCGGTGCGCAATCCCATGACCCGCGTTGCGTCGGATCACTTTCCGCTCCTGGCGGAACTGCGTGTGCGCAAGCGACTGGGAACCGCCGTCCAGAGCCGGACGCACGAGGGAGAACTCCTCTAGAGGTTAGAGTTTCGCTCACTCGGCACGAGAAATAATGGAGTAGGCCAGCCACGGTGCCTTGAAGGCATCATCCCGTGACATAGTAATAGCGTCAAGTGTTAGGTTATAAATTTACAAAGCGGCAGGGTGCGGAACTATCATGAAGCTGTACTATACTCCCGGGGCGAGTTCGCTCGCGCCGCGTATCATCGCATTTGAAGCCGGTTTGGACATAGATTACGACAAGGTCGACCTGAAGACGCAGACCACAGCATCGGGACTTGATTTCAGCCGCATCAATCCGAAGGGAGACGTTCCCGCGCTCGCATTGTCGAGTGGCGAGATCCTGGCCGAGGTTCCCGTTATCCTGGAATACCTTGCCGATCAGGTACCGTCGGCCCAGCTTATTCCTGCCCTGGGCTCTCGTGAGCGTTACCGCGTCAAGGAATGGCTCGATTTCACCGGTGCCGAGCTTCATAAGGGGTTCAGCCCGCTGTGGGAGGCGCCCATGCCTCCCGAAGCCCGTCGACTGGCGGTCTGTCGCCTCCATAAACGCATCGCCTATATGGAACAGTGCCTCCAAGGCAGGTCCTATTTGACCGGCGATCAGTTCACCGTTGCCGATGCATATTGTTTCACTGTCCTGAGCTGGGCCCGCTTCCACAGGATCGACCTGACGGACCACGCGACCGTTCTGGAGTACATGCACCGGGTTTCCGATCGGCAGATGGTCAGGCGGGCCCTGCAAGCCGAAGGGCTGTCGATTGCCGCGTGACGTGAATGGTTGCACCGGCGAAAAACCGGTTCCACTTGCTCGCACGATGCGCTAGGCACCCGGTGCCATGCTTCCTGTATCCGTTTTCATCATTGCCAAGAACGAGGCCGACCGCATCGGAGCGACCATCCGGGCCATCCGAGGGCTGACGGACGATATCGTCGTCGTCGATTCCGGTTCGACGGACGGAACCCAGGCCGTGGCCGAGGAACTCGGCGCCCGGGTGATCTTCAACCCATGGCCCGGCTATGGGCTCCAGAAGCGCTTCGCGGAGGATCAGTGCCGGTACGATTGGCTGCTGAACCTCGATGCGGATGAGGAGGTGTCGCCGGAGCTGCTGGCCGAGATCCGCAGGCTGTTCGCGTCCGGCGAGCCCCCCTGTCAGGCATATGGGATCCGCATTGCCGAGACCTATCCCGGCGAACGCGCTCCGCATCCTCTGGCTTACCGGATCGCGCCGGTCCGGCTCTATCACCAGGATTCCGGCCGTTACTCGTCCTCGCTCGTGCATGACAGGGTCGACCTGAAGCCGAAAACGAAGGTCGGCAAACTCAAGGGGCTCGTGCATCATCGGTCCGTGCGGTCCCTCGGCGACCAATTGGCCAAGCTCAACAGCTACGCCGACCAGCAGGCGGTCGACCTCGAGGTAAGGGGGGTCTCGATCCCCACGTGGCGGGTCTATTTTGAGTTCCCAGCCGCGTTCCTGAAGGTCTATTTCGGTCGGTTGCACTTCCTGCGCGGCACCTACGGCTTTCTGATCTCCATGAACTACGCGACGTGGCGTCACTTGCGCCTGGCGAAGCACTACGAGCGCAAGCGCCTGGGTGCCCTTGCAAAATCGGACGCCAGGGCGAAGCGGGTCAAGGCTTAACGGCTCAGAGCGCGGCGATGACCTGGATCTCGAGTGCGTAATCCGGATCGGCCAGCTTGGACTCGACGCAGGCGCGGGCAGGAGCCTGACCGGGAATGATCCAGGCATCCCAAATGGCGTTCATTTCGTCGTAAGAGGCGATGTCGGCCAGCCAGATCGTCGTGTAAAGGAGCCTGGACTTGTCGCTGCCGATCTCCGCAAGGGATTGCTCGATCTGTCCAAGGATATCCCGAGCCTGCTCCGCGACCGAGAGACCCAGGCTCGTCTCAGGAACGTACCCCGAGAAGTAAGCCGTCCCATCGTGCATCACGAGATCGCTGTAACGCGCGGCAACGCCGATCCGCCGAATATCCGTCACGATGCGATTCTCCCTGCGCGCGATCGAAGGTCAGGCTCCTACCACAGCTCTACGCAGAGACGACAGCCGAAGATTGCCGGGCAGGGGACAACGGGAAATGGCGGAGGATCAACCACCATTTCCTGGACGGTGCGTCTGTCCCATTCCGGGAGCCACTTGTTCCATGCACGCCCCTTCCGTTTCGCGAAGCCATCGGGATCGATCAGTTCACACGGTCACCTGGGTGCCGACCTCGACCACGCGCCCGGTTGGGATCTGGAAGAAGTCGGTGGCGTCGCTGGCTGATTTTGCCAGGCTGATGAACAGCTTGTCCTGCCAGAACGGCATGCCGCCATGCACCGAGGGCCGGATCGAGCGGCGCGAGACGAAGAACGACGTTGCCATGATGTCGAACTTGAACCCTTGCTTGCGCAGCAGGGCCAAACCGCGCGGGATGTTCGGAGCTTCCATGTAGCCATAGGTCATGCTCACCCGCCAGAACGAGTCGCCGAGAGGCTCGATTTGGACACGTCCGTCGTTCGCCACGCGCGGTGCGTCCGCAGTCTTTACCGTCAGCACCACATTCTTCTCATGCAGGATCTTGTTGTGCTTGAGGTTGTGCAGCAGGGCCGCGGGTGCGACTTCGGGATCGCTGGTCATGAATACGGCGGTGCCCCTCACCCGATGTGGCTGGCTCTTCTGCAACATGCTGATGAGTTCGCTCATCGGGACGTCCGACTTCCGGGTCTTGTCGAACAGGATCCGGGTTCCGCGTCGCCAGGTCAGCATGATCAGGACCAGGAGCGCGCCAACCAGCAGCGGCATCCAACCGCCCTGCGGGATCTTGAGGGCGTTGGCGGCCAGGAAGATCGTGTCGACCACCAGGAAGGGAGCGATCACGGCGACCGAGGCCCAGAAGGACCACTTCCAGAACCGCCAGACCACGAAGAATGCCATGATGGCGGTCACCACCATCGTGCCCGTGACGGCAAGACCATAGGCATGCGCCAGGGCGCTCGAACTCCTGAACATGACGACGAGGAGCAATACGGCGACCAGGAGCAGGAAGTTGATCTTCGGCACGTAGATCTGGCCCTTCTCCGTCTCGGACGTCCAGCGGATCTCCATTCGTGGCAGGAGCCCCAATTGGATTGCCTGCTGTGTGATGGAGAACGCGCCGGTGATCACCGCCTGGCTAGCGATGATGGTCGCGATGGTTGCCATCCCGACCATGGGGAGAAGAGCCCAGTCCGGATACAGCAGGAAGAATGGGTTCTCGATCTTGGCCGGATCAGCCAGGAGCAGAGCGCCCTGGCCGATATAGTTCAGGGCGAGACACGGCAGGACCAGTCCCAGCCAGGCAGTCTGGATCGGACGCCGCCCGAAATGGCCCATGTCGGCGTAAAGCGCTTCGGCCCCGGTGACGGCCAGGAACACCGCCCCGAGGGCGAACAGCCCTGCCGTGCCGTGGCTGGCGAGAAACACGATGCCATAGGTTGGGCTGATGGCGGCCAGGATGCTCGGGTCGTCAGCGATGTGGACCAGCCCACCGAGGGCCATGAGCACGAACCAGACGGCTGTGATAGGCCCGAACCAAGCCGCGACGCGGGCTGTTCCATGACTCTGCACGGAGAACAGGGCGATCAGGATCACGAGGCTGAGGGGCAGAACGTAGTGCTCGAAGGCAGGGCTGGCGACCGTCAGCCCCTCGACGGCCGAGAGCACCGATATGGCCGGAGTGATGATGGCATCGCCGTAGAACAGGGCTGCCCCGATCATGCCGAGCAGAGTGATCACCAGGACGTTATGACCCATGGCTCTCTGGGCAAGCGCCATCAGGGTCAGCGTGCCGCCTTCGCCGTTGTTGTCGGCCCGCAGGACGAACAGCACGTACTTGATCGTGACGATGAAGATCAGCGCCCACAGGATCAGCGAAACGATGCCGAACACCATCTCGCGGGTGACGGTGCCGCCCGCGGCCGCAGCCGCAAGCGATTCCTTGAGGGCATAAAGCGGGCTCGTGCCGATATCGCCGTAAACGACGCCGAGCGTGCCGAGTGTCAGGATCCAGAAGCCAGACGCATGCGGGGTTCCCGGCTGGGCTTTCGGCTCCGCCGGACGAGGCTGGCTTGAAGCCGTCGCGCTCATTTATCTCTCCACCTCTGGGCCCATGGAGACTGCTCCGGACCGTTCCACTCGCCTGAATATCGTGACATTGCTTGGACCATGCCCCTGAGCCTTCCGGACCTGAGCCTGAACGAAGGCACCCAGGATCGCGAGCGCCGGGTCCTCGTGCTGGAACTCGGCGACGTCCTCGACCCAGTTGAGCGCCAGCCCGCGGACGCAGATCGCGCAGCTCCAGCGGCTGTCGTCGCAGGACAGGCGATGAACCGCCCAGTCCGGCAACTCCCAGCCGATGAGCCAGAATCCGAGATCGACCCAGGCCTCCGCTTCGATCAGACGCCGAACGAGAGCGTTGGGGCCCAGGGTCGATTTGAGCCGGGGACAGGCGTGCTCCAACACGTCTGCCACGAGACCCACCTGCGGCTGAGAGACTGTCTCGATTCGAGACAGGAGGGAGCGGAGTTCCCGCGCCGGATTGTGCTTCTGCCACATGCTGGCTGTCCAAACGGATCACGGCAGTCCCCCGCTCAAGAGCGGCAGCCCAGCCCTGACCTCTGGGCTCAGACATGGCCAGGGTCGCATAAAAAATCGATTGGGAAGTGAAGAGCCCGATATAAACGTCGCATAAATACACCGCCCGGACGGGGCCTAGAGCTGTTTCCCCTTGCGTGGAATGAAGTGTCTTCTTCGTTGGGCTGCGTTTTCGAACGACGAACCGGATTCATTTCGCGGAAAATGTTCTAAACGACGTCCAGCAGCCGGTAGCCGATGCCAGGTTCGGTGAGGATGAAGCGCGGGTCGGACGGGTTCGGCTCGATTTTCTGCCGGAGCTGACCGACATAGACGCGCAGGTACTGGGTGTCGCTCTCGTGAGCCGCGCCCCAGACGGCGATAAGGATCTGCTTGTGCGTGACCACCTTGCCCGCATGACCAGCCAGGAAGGCCAGGAGATCGAACTCTTTCGGACTCAGGTTGACCTCCGCCCCCTGCAAGGTCACGCGGCGCCGGGGAATGTCGACCTCCAATCCGCCCACGCTGACGACCGGCGTCTCGCCCTTGCGCTGCATCCGGTGGCGCAACGCTGTGCGCAGGCGGGCCATCAGCTCGCCCATCCCGAACGGCTTGTTGACGAAATCGTCCGCACCGAGATCGAGGGCCGCGATCTTTTCGGCCTCGCGGTCCCGGGCCGACAGCACGATGATCGGCACGTCGGACCATTCGCGCACCCGGGCGATCACATCCTTGCCGTCCATGTCGGGCAGTCCGAGGTCGAGGACGACCACGTCGGGAGCGTCTCCCGCGATGCGCTTCAAGCCCTCGGCGGCCGTGCCGGCACTGATCGCCTCGTACTCGTTCACCTCGAGGGCTGGCCGGAGGAAGCGATGGATCGCCGGTTCATCGTCGATGACGAGCACCCGCATCGGATGAGTCATGGTCTCTTTTCCTCAAGGGGCAGGCGGATCACGATGCGTGTGCCGTGCCCGTTCGCGACGGGGCTCTCCGCGGCGATGGCTCCGCCATGCGCATTGACGATCCCTTTGGCGATAGCCAATCCCAGCCCGGTACCCTCGCCCCCGTCGCCGTCCTGCTCCCGGCCGCGAGCGAACTTCTCGAAGACCTTCGAGAGCAGAGCCGGAGGGATGCCTGAACCGTCATCCGTGACCGACAACACGACCTCCTCGCCATCCCGGCGAGCCGCCAGCTCCACCTGCGCATCCGGTCCCGCGTAGCGAACGGCATTGCCGACGATGTTGGCCAGGGCCTGATCGAGCAGGGACGGATCGGCCTGAACAAAGGGAAGCTCCGGGTCGACATCGAGCCGGAATGCCTGCGTGGCACCTCGCCGCCTGGCGAGAGCCACCACCCGGTCGAACGCCTCGCGAACATCGACCCAATCACGGCGGAGCTCGAGGGCACCGGCCTCCACCCGGGTCATCGACAGCAGGTTGCGGACCATCCGGTCGAGGTGCTCCGTTTCGTCCTTAACCTGTTCCAGCAGGTCCCGCCGGGCATGCTCCGGCAACTTCGAGCCGTAGTCGATCAGGCTGGTCGCCGCTCCGAGAATGGACGCGAGAGGCGTTCTGAAGTCATGGCTGATCGAGGCCAGCAAGGTGTTGCGCACCCGCTCCGACTCCGCGACCGTGTTGGCCGCCACGATCTCCCGCGTCAGCCGTGCCCGTTCCAGGGCGGCCGCCGTCAGCTCCGCCACCGTCTCGGTCAGGGTGCGGATCTCCGCATCGAGCGCGGCCCCGTCGAGAGCGACGCCCATGACTCCGACGCGGCCATGGGACGAGCGCAAGGGCAGGAAGAGCCAGCGGGCCGACGGCAGCGTGTCCGTCCCGGCGCCTGCCGCCTCGTCCCTCTCGTAGGCCCAGCGGGCCGCCGAGGCCGAAGCCGTGTCGAGTTCGTCCTCTGGAGGCCAGGAGGCGGCAAGCTCAAGGACGTCGCCTTGGGGGAGGAGGATCGTCGCGGGCCGGTTGAGATATCCACTCAGTTCGACGGCGGCCCCCTCGGCAACCGCGCTCGCATTGGGGAAGCTGGAGAGCCGGCGTGTGAACTCGTAGAGCCGCCTCGTCGCCCGGGCCCGGCTGACTGCCGCCGCAGCCTGCTCCCGAGCTCGTCCGGCCAAGGCCGAAGTCAGGACGGCTGCGCCGAGAAAGATGAACAGAGCCAGTAATTCGTGCGGACGCGCCACCGTGAAGGTGTAGACCGGGTCGATGAAGAAGAAGTTGTAGCCGAGGAACGACAGAATGGAGCTGACGACGGCGGGCCAGATCCCGAACCGCACCGCCGCGAACAGCACCGCCACCAGGAAGATCATGGAGACGTTCGGCAGCGAGACGACGGAGGCCATCGTTCGTCCGACCATAATTGCTCCGCCCACGGCGAGGACCGACCACAGGAAGGGTGTCCACGGCTGATCCGGTTTCATCCGCGGCAGGCGGTTCCACCATCGCATCTTTCGAGTCTGGCCGTCCTTGGCCGTCACGACGTGAATGGCGATGTCCTCAGCATGATGAACAAGTTGGTGCGGCAGCGAGCGCCCGAGGAGTTCGGACCACCAGCCGCCCCGGGACCGTCCTACCACAATCTGAGTGACGTTCTCAAACCGAGCGAAGCGCAGAAGCTCCTGGACCATGTCGCCGGCGACCAGCGTCTTGGTCTCGTCGGCGCCGAGCCGAGCCGCGAGCTGGAGCGTTTCATCGGCGCGATGACGCTGCTCGGGTCCGAGGCTCTCGCCCGGGCGTTCGACGGTCGCGGCCAGCCAGGGTGCCCCAATGGCTTCCGCCAGGCGTTTGGCGTGCCGCACGACCGCTGGGGAAATCTGGTCAGCTCCGACGCAGACCAGGATGCGCTCGCCCGCCGCCCACGGCCCCTCGACACCGCCGCCCTGCATTCGCTCGAGCAAGTCGCTGTCGATGCGCTCCGCAGCACGGCGCAGGGCCAGCTCCCGCAACGCCACAAGGTTATTGGGACGAAAGAAGTTATTGACTGCGCGTGCCGCAGTGTCCTGAACATAGACCTTGCCTTCAGCCAGCCGTTTGAGGAGTTCGTCCGGCGGCAGGTCGACGAGAACCAGCTCGTCAGCCGCATCGAAGACCGCATCGGGAACAGTCTCGCGTACGCGCACCCGTGTGATGCGCTGAACGACATCATTCAGGCTTTCGAGATGCTGAATGTTCAACGTCGTCCAGACGTCGATGCCTCCTGCCAGCAATTCCTCGATGTCCTGCCATCGCTTCGGATGGCGGCTGCCCTGGGCATTCGTGTGGGCATATTCATCGACCAGTATTAGTTCAGGATGCCGCATTAAGGCGGCGTCGAGATCGAATTCCTGCACCATCCGGCCACGATAGGGTACGGACAGGCGGGGCAGGACCTCCAAGCCACGGAGGAGTTCCTCTGTTTCCCGGCGCCCGTGGGTTTCAACGAGACCGACAATGACTGCCGTTCCCTCCGCGCTCGCCGTCCGGGCGGCCTGGAGCATGGCATAGGTCTTTCCCACGCCGGGCGCCGCCCCGAGAAAGATCTTGAGGCGGCCGCGGCCCTCCCGGTTGGCAAGGGTGAGCAGCGCATCAGGCGAGGCACGAGGCGTCTCGGTGAGAGCCATGAACGCTTAGGCCTCCGTCGTGTCAGGGTCCGTCACGCCCTCTTTGGGAACCCAGCCCGTCGAGGGCACGGTTGACCTGCAGAACGTTGACACGGGGTTCCCCGAAGATCACCAAGGTCCGACCTTCGGTCCAGGTTTCGATCACTTGCCGGATCTGCTCCTCCGGCAGATTCCGGGACTTGGCGATGCGGGCAACCTGCGCTTGCGCAAAGGCGGGCGAGATGTGCGGGTCGAGGCCGCTGCCGGAGGCGGTGACGGCATCTCCCGAGATCGGCAGCGTGAGGCCCGTTTCGCGCCAAGGTTCCGAGGACGCCTTCAGACGATCGGCCAGCCTCCGGGACGTCGGTCCGAGGTTGGAGCCGGTCGAAGCCGCCGCATTGTAAGGGGCGTCCACCATTTTCGTTGGATCTGCCGGATCGGGGGCGCTGGTGGAAGACGGGCGCGGCCAGAGATAGCGATCGGACGTGAACGCCTGCCCGATGAGATCGGAGCCGACGACACGGTCGTCCTGCAAGATGAGGCTGCCATTGGCCTGCACGGCGAAGAGAGCCTGGCCGATGCCCGTCACAGCGAAGGGATAGGCGAGTCCGGTCAGGGCCGTGAACAGCAGGAGCAGGACAAGTGCGGGACGAAGGTTAGACATGTCAGCCTCCCTCTTTAAGCCCAACCGATCGCCGTAACGGCGAGGTCGATGAACTTGATGCCGATGAAGGGGACGATGAGGCCGCCGAGGCCATAGATCAGGAGATTGCGGCGCAGCAGGGCCGCCCCGCCCAGGGGGCGGTAGCGAATGCCGCGCAGGGCCAGCGGGATCAGCGCGATGATGATGAGGGCGTTGAAGATGACCGCGGACAGGATCGCGCTTTGGGGGGTCGACAGGCCCATGACGTTGAGGGCTCCGAGTTCGGGAATGGCCGCCACGAACAAGGCCGGAATGATCGCGAAGTACTTCGCGACGTCGTTGGCGATGGAGAATGTCGTCAGCGAGCCGCGCGTCATCAGGAGCTGCTTGCCGATGCCGACGATCTCGATGAGCTTGGTCGGATTGGAGTCGAGATCCACCATGTTGCCGGCCTCGCGAGCGGCCTGCGTGCCGGACTGCATGGCAACGCCGACATCGGCTTGAGCCAGGGCAGGCGCGTCGTTCGTACCATCGCCGCACATCGCCACGAGGCGGCCTTCCGTTTGCGCACGGCGAATGTAGTCGAGCTTGTCCTGCGGAGTCGCCTCGGCGATAAAGTCATCGACCCCGGCCTCCGAGGCGATTGCCGCCGCCGTCACGGGGTTGTCGCCGGTCACCATGACGGTGCGGATACCCATGCGCCGCAGCTCGGAGAAGCGCTCCTTGATGTCGGGCTTGACCACGTCCTTGAGGTGGATGACGCCCAGCAGCCGTTGTCCGTCCGCCAGCCCGAGTGGGGTTCCACCCGAGCGGGCGATGCGGTCCACGGCGGCGGCGAAGCCCTGATCCGATACGGTTTGTCCGCTTGAGTCACGCACGAAGCGGAGCACGGCATCGACCGCTCCCTTGCGCAGGGATCGATGGCTGAGGTCGACACCCGAAAGGCGCGTCGTCGCGGAGAACTCGATGAAGCGGGCATCCTCTGGAGGCTGATCCGGAGACCGCCGGCCATACCTCTCCTGGACGAGCGTCACGATGGAGCGGCCCTCCGCCGTCTCGTCGGCAAGGCTCGCCAGGAGGGCGGCTTCCGCCGCATCGCGCTCGGCGACGCCGGACACCGGGATGATCTCGGACGCCATCCGGTTGCCGAAGGTGATCGTGCCCGTCTTGTCGAGGAGCAACGTATCCACGTCGCCTGCCGCCTCCACGGCCCGCCCGGACATGGCGAGCACATTGAACCGGATGAGGCGATCCATGCCGGCAATGCCGATGGCCGAGAGAAGGCCGCCGATCGTCGTCGGGATCAGCGTCACGAGAAGCGCCACCAACACCGGGACCGGTACGTCGGCTCCGGAATAGCGTCCCAATCCGGAAAGCGTCACCACGGCGATCAGGAACACGATGGTCATGCCCGCCAGCAGGACGTTGAGAGCGATCTCGTTCGGCGTCTTCTGCCGCTCGGCGCCTTCCACGAGGGCGATCATCCGGTCGAGGAACGACGAACCCGGGGCGGCCGTGATCCGTACGACCAGCCAGTCCGAAGTCACCGTCGTGCCACCCGTCACGGCGGAACGATCACCGCCCGACTCGCGGATGACGGGAGCGGACTCGCCTGTAATCGCGGCCTCGTTGACTGAGGCGATGCCCTCGATGACCTCGCCGTCGCCCGGGATCAGATCGCCGGCCTCGACGAGCACGAGATCGCCGATGCCGAGGTCGAGCGCTGATACGTCGGCGTGGAGCTCCCTGCGCTCGGGATCGTACAGTCGCTTGGCGACGGTCTGCGTGCGGGCTTGGCGCAGAGTATCGGCCTGCGCCCGGCCGCGCCCCTCCGCCACGGCCTCGGCGAAGTTAGCGAAGATCACCGTGAACCAGAGCCAGGCGGCGATCTGCCCAGTGAAGAACGCCGATGCACCTGTGGCGACGTCACGGATGAAAAGAACCGTTACCAGAAGGGCCACGACCTCCGTCACGAAGATGACCGGGTTGCGGATGAGATCGCTGGGATCGAGCTTCCTGAGGGCGTCAAGGACGGCCTGGCGCAGGATCGCTCCATCGAACATCGAGATGGTTGGTTGGATGTGTTTGCTCATGGAGCACCTGTCAGAAGGTTTTGCCGGCCAGCATCAGCACCTGCTCGGCGATGGGGCCGAGGGCGAGAGCCGGGAAGAACTGGAGACCGCCGAGGATCAGGATCACGCCGGTCAGGAGACCGATGAAGAGTGGTCCATGGGTTGGAAATGTCCCTGTCGACGTTTCCAGCTTGGTCTTCGCCGCCAGCGAGCCTGCAATGGCGAGCATCGGCACGATGTAGGCGAAGCGGCCCAGCAGCATCGCAAGCCCGAGTGTCGTGTTGTACCAGGGCGAATTGGCGGTCAGGCCCGCGAAGGCGGAGCCGTTGTTGCCCGCCGCCGACGAATAGGCGTAGAGAATCTCGGATAAGCCATGTGGGCCGGAATTGAGCAGCCCAGCGAGTCCTTGCGGGATCGCCGCGGCGACGGCCGAGAAACCGAGGATCGCGGTCGGCAGGATCAGGACGGCCAGCATCGCCATCTTGACCTCCTTCGCCTCGATTTTCTTGCCGAGATATTCAGGCGTACGACCGACCATGAGACCCGCGACGAAGACGGTGATGATCGCCATGACGAGGATTCCGTAGAGGCCAGAGCCGACACCGCCCGGCAAAATCTCGCCGAGCTGGATCAGGAACATCGGAACCAGGCCGCCAATGGGCGTGAAGCTCGCATGCATGGCGTTCACGGCACCGCACGAAAGGCCCGTCGTCACGGCGGCCCACAAGGCGGACAGGGCGAGTCCGAAGCGGACTTCCTTGCCTTCCAAGTTGCCGTCGAACGGGTTGATGCCCGCAGCGTGCAGCATCGGCGTCCCGGCGGCTTCCGCCGCATAGGTGATCGCGACACCTGCGACGAGCAGAATGCCCATCACCCAAATGAGGGCCCGGGCCTGTCTGTTGTCGCAGATAAGACGACCGAAGGCGAAGACGACGGCGACCGAGATCACAAGCATCTGCCAGACCTGAACGAAGTTCGTCAGCGCCGACGGGTTCTCGAAGGGATGCGCGGCATTGGCGTTGAAGAAGCCGCCGCCATTGGTGCCGAGCTGCTTGATCGCGACCTGGCTTGCGACGGGCCCAAGAGCGATGGTCTGCTTTGCGCCGTCAAGTGTCGTGGCGTCCACCGAGCCAAGCATCGTCTGGGGCATCCCAAGCGCCACAAGCAGGACGGCCGTGACGAGGGACAGCGGCAGGAGGACGTAAAGGGTCGAGCGTGTCATGTCGGCCCAGAAATTGCCAATCGTACTGGCCTTGGAGCGGGCAAAGCCCCGGACCAGCGCCATCGCCAAGGCAAGCCCCGTCGCGGCGGAGAGAAAATTCTGCACCGTCAGCCCCACCACCTGCGAGAAATGACTCATGGTGGTCTCGCCGCCATAGGACTGCCAGTTTGTGTTCGTGACGAACGAAACGGCCGTGTTGAAGGCTAGATCGGGAGAAAGCGCTCCAAACTCGTGCGGATTGAAGGGCAGGAAGCCTTGCAGCCTCAGGATTGCGTAGAGCAGCAGGAAGCCTGCCGCGTTGAACAGAAGCATCGAAAATGCATAGGCTCGCCAACCCTGTTCACGGGCAGGATCGACTCCCGC
This sequence comes from Microvirga sp. 2MCAF35, assembly GCF_052115545.1. Taxonomy (NCBI): domain Bacteria; kingdom Pseudomonadati; phylum Pseudomonadota; class Alphaproteobacteria; order Hyphomicrobiales; family Methylobacteriaceae; genus Microvirga; species Microvirga sp. 2MCAF35. The sequence continues at coordinate 70,540 of NZ_JBFRGW010000002.1, read as the reverse complement.
CAGAGCGTAGAAGCCACGTTCAACCGGCCTGAGTACAGGCAAGAGGAAGGTGCGCTTGCCCGCATAAACCTTGGCCATAAAGTTGCCGAGCGGCATCGCCGCCAGCAGAGCGGCTGCGAGGATGATGGCGATCTGGAGCCAACCATTGAGGGTCATCGGTCAGGCCCCTAGAACCGTTCCGGCCTGAGCAGCGCCAGGACGAGGTATGCAGCAAGGCCGAGTGCAACGAGGCCGCCAAGAAGAAGATCGAGAGACATCGATCAGCCTCCCTCAAAGTCGCTCGGCCATGCGGGCATAGAGCGCCATCAGCGCGAAGAACCCGAGGCTGGTGAGGAGATAGACAAAATCGGACATGACAGCACCCTGTTGAAGGTGCCGAAGGCTACGTCCGAGCCTCATCAAATCTCGATGGGGAAGTGCAGGCTCGAATATAAAAGCGGTATAAAGGGCGTTGCCGCTAAGGTGGACAGCGATGACCGATGCCCGTGATAGGTGGCGCACCGCTCTTTATGATATTGTCTGATTGAATAGAAACAATGTTGCTAATCAACTCATCTATATTCACCTCTGAAATGGCTCCTTGGCGGCAATTCTCAATGACGCTCATGGGCGCTGCCGCAGTCCTCATGACAGGCTTTGTTGCCTTCAGCTATGTGATTGATCCCTACGACACTGGCCGTTCGCCTCTCTTCACAAAGCCCGGTGTGCGCCCCCAAGGGCCCCGAACGGCCAATGCCAGCCGTGGGCGGGACCAATCATTCAATGCCATGATTGTGGGAAATTCCCACATCCAGCTCATTGCCCCCGAACGTCTGAAGGCTGTGACCGGGCTTGATTTCGTTCAGCTGGCAACACCTGCAACAGGGCCGAAGGAACACCTGACCCTGATCGACTGGTTCCTGCGGCACCGAAGGGAGGCGCCGAAGGCTCTCGTCGTTGGCATCGACGATTTCTGGTGCACATCGGATCCGAAGTTGTCCAACGACAAACCTTTTCCATTTTGGCTCTACAGCGCCCATCTTTTGGAATATGTCGAAGGGCTTGTGCGCTTTGACGTGCTGGAAGAGTTGTCAAAGCGTATCGGCTACCTCTTCAGTACCGCAGCCGAGCAAGCCCGGCCGGACGGCTACTGGGACTACGAGCCTGAATACATAAAGCTGGGCTATACGACGGATCCAGCCATTCGCCAGCGCCTGGAGCAGAAGCCTTATGCCAATGCTGTACGTTACGACCACGATCCCAAACTCTCCGAGAGGCAGTTCCCTGCGGTCGCTAAGCTAAGGGATCTCGCGACCAAGCTGCCTGAAGAAACTGCTCTCGTTCTGGTCATGCCGCCGGTCTACAGGAACGCCCTCCCATCTCATGGAACTGAGCAGGCCTTCCTGCTGAGCGCCTGCAAGGCGGCGGTGATGGAGGTTCAGGAAGACCACGGCAGGACAGCCGTGGTGGATTGGCTCGTCGATCGACCCGAGATCCATGTGCGAGATCTGTTCTTCGACGCATCCCACTATCGGCAGCCCATCGCCAAGGCGATTGAGGCAGATATCGCTGAGGCGCTTCGGCAGGTTCGCTAAAAATACACCTTTCTCCTGCCTCTCTCGCGAAAGCGTGGAAATAGAGGAATTGCTCGAGCCTTTTCCGCCTATTCTGAGTCAGAGGGATTCCACTCTAAGCTCTGATATGACCTGTGGGCTTCCAGACACGGCTTATGAAGCTGCGATGCTCGAAATATGGAAGCTATAGCATCGGACCCAAAAGTGGATTTGCACTTTTGGGATCAATCCGATGCTTTTTCTCTTGGCTGGCGCATCGGATGGAGCGGACCCGCAGGGCCGCGTCAGCGAATACCGGGTCCACTTTTCCGTCCAATGCGCTAGCGGATCAGGATGATGGTCAAAATCACAGAGCTTTGTGCCGAGGTGCACGGGGCCGGCAGGACCTGCAGCCTGACTGGTAAGGAATGGTTTGCCTTCCGGGCGCAGCCTCTTCCTGTGCCTTCTTGTTGGCACGGTCGTTCTCCCTGGATGGGCGCACAGGCGACCCACCTAGAGCGCCAGCCGAACGGGCGCTCTTTCCTTGCGAACTCTTCGCACCAAGAGCTAATCCGAGCGCGTCGCCAAGGTGATCCTTTTGGTAAAGAGTTTGTTCAGGCGGAAGGCGTAGAATCATCGCTGACTTCCCTTTGAGTGGAGGGGATCATGTCACGCGACCGTCAAGCTCAGTGGAGTCATCGACTTGAGCGTCTGCATGCTCTGAGGGACCGCTTTGCGACAGCCCGTCGATACGACCGGGCATACGAAGCCTACCTTGTTATCCAGCATGTCTATGACCGGTGGGCCGGCGAGATGTTCTGCTCGCCACGATAGCTCTCTGACCAATGCGCCGGCCATGTTTCGGAGCGCAGACGCCGGCGAACCACCCAGTGCCGGACCGAGGCTTCGGCGCTGAAGAAACCCGTATCTCACTCGGCGGGCTTAGGCGTCTGACGTCCTCTCAGATATCTATTTGAGGGGGCGCTCAGAGCCTCTCACCAAGCCGCTCAGGTGAGGATTCATTGCGGAAGCGCTCGCGCAGGCGCTCTAGCTCCCGCTGCAAGGCCTCAAGCCCCCGTGATATCCCTCGCACTGTGTCGTCAACACGACGCGAGGCGGTACTCGCATCCGGGCAATCGGGTACACCATCCCGTCTCAAGCGTGGCGATACTCCACCCTGAGGGGTTAGCAGATAGGCGCAGCCGGTATCTGAATCACGCCAAGGGGTTGGGGATTCGAGGCCGAAAGAAGGTGAGCAGATTGCCGATAAGCTGATTGCAACAACGATCAGGCGATAGACCATGATGCTCCTCCACCGCAGGAACGTCAGTAAAAGGATTAAGCAGCCAATATAGGCTATTATGGGCGGGAGAGGCTCACTGTTCATGCTGTGCGGCTTCCCCAAGCGCCGCATTCTTTCGCGTGCCGACAGGTTAGTGGGAGGCCTAAGCGCTGCTCGTGGCGCAATTGCCGCAGGAATGCGGATTTCTGGCTGAGCGGGCACGGTGCGGCGGTTCAGTAGCCAAGCCAGAAGCAATGGTGGGAAAGGGGGCAGAAGGCCGCCATTTCTTATAAGCTTACCAATGGCTTGCGAGCAGATGATGGCGGAGACGGAGGGACAATAACCTCCTATTGCGCCAAGCTGCTGAAAGTAGTAACAAATTCACGCTTCGCGACACAAAACCTGCGTCATCCAATGTGTCGCGGATCTGCCGGAACGTGTCAACAAACTACGTTGCGATCCGCCGAGGTTCCCCTCGTCGCTCCCATCAACGATTCTTCGCACACGCTGCGGCTAGGGGATTTGGTGGGGCCCTACGCCCACCAAATCCCAAGCCTCGCGGCGCTCCGAATAGTTGATGGGTCCCTGCTCCTCGGTGACGTCAGAACGGGCCGCTCGATACGCCCCTCCGGGGCTACGGTCCCGCCCCTGGAGGGGCAGGACCGGGATCGAGCCTATGCGGCCCGCTCCGCCGTCAACCCCGGCTGACGTCGAAGTCAGGAAAGAGATTGCCTCTCCTCGCTGTCGATGTCGCTCCTCAGCCCCGGAGGCCCGCTCTCCTCATCAAGGGCCGTAGGGCCTCCGGGGTGACCGATCGAAGTGAAGCGGAGAGCGGTGGCTTAGCCTACGGCATGGGAATTTGCGCCGATAGCCGATCCTCGGTCATGCTTTTCCCTGGCTAAGGGGAGAGGGTTATGCAGAACGACCGCGATATTCCAACCGGGGATGGGCCCGCACCGGAATGGGAGCCGTATCCGTGTGAGAGATGCGGGAAGATTATCACCTCGGATCAAGTCACAGGGGCCAACTTCCGCATTTGTAAGAACGCCGTCGGCGAGAACGATGTTCGAATCCTTTGTTATGAATGCGCCATGCTGGAAGCGTCGGGACAGTCACGATAAGGCGACTCCAAGCTGGCCGGACCATGCGGCGGCAAAAATCTCGTCAATGCCAACGGCATCGGCGTGCTGGCTCTTCATGAAGCGGCCGGGCATTCCCTCGAGAAGGCGACCGCACCATGTCTCGAATGCGCGGGCTCGTCTCTCTTCGGGGTTTCCGAAATAGGGGGCCCCGTCAAAAAAGGCCGGCCCTAGATCGCGGTCCACAGCAGCAATCATGTCCTCGGAGAGGCGCTCTTCGATCGCGTGCCAGGCCTCATGGCAAGCTGCGATTAGAATCGTAGGAGGGGAAGGCCAGAGGGACAGACAAATCGTTTCACATCTAGGGATATAAATCCCGCTTATTTTGTCGCCCTGATCTATGATCTCCGGCGAAAACACGATCCTTTCAAGCCACGGCGCAATTCTTCGAATAATCGTCACTGCGTGATTGGCTGACTCGTCTGTCAGTGGGTCCGTGTACCCCGGCAGACACTCGACAGACCAAATTTTGAGCGGCGCTTTACAAGTCTCAACCTGATCGAGTGTGAAGATCCGCACACGATCTGTCGCCACCCGCCCTATTCGCTTCGATGCCATGGCAAGAAAAAGGGGGCACTAGCCCCCTTCTCCTTCGCCGCCGGCTTCACCGCTGGTGTCGCCGCCTCCAGTCGCATCGCCGCCGCTTGCGGCCGCATTGTCTGCGTCTTTGCCGTCATCGACGCCGTTGCCGTCGGAGTCGTGGATGCCACCGCCTTCCCCTCCGGAAGATCCGGCGGAGCTGGTGGACCCGGTGCAGCCCGGATCTTCATGCTCGAACCCCGTCCGGCATCCGCCTGACGGTGTGCCGGATCCCGGCGGGAAATACATGGACTGTTTCGCTTTCGGGATCTTCACGTTCGTCCCGACATTATTATCAGCGAGAGAACCTTGAACGGCCGTGAAATCTCCAGCTTCAGCGAGGGCCGGACCGCTCAACGCGGTTGCGACTGCAAAGGCTGCCGCCAGCCGAATGCGCTTGCTATCCATATTCTGTCTCCTGCATCGCCGGGGAGCGGCGCGCCCTTAGAGGCTCGCTGCCGGCGAAATCCAGGTCCAGATGAAATCCCAAGACACGTTTCAGTTGAAAGAAACGCTATAACAATTCCTAGAAGGGGAAATTTATTGTACGCAGGTACTGATTCCTAAAAGCCGGAACCTGAGCAATGTCTAAGATAAAAGTGAAGGCCTTCTATATACCTAGCAGCATAGACCCTACAGCACGATTTTTTAAGATAATGGGATGGCTCGTGGTATTTGCTGCTATCGTCTTTTTAGACGTTCAGCTCAAACTTAAAACAGGGATTGGCCCATTACTTTCATTTTTTGGATTCGGTTTGTTTTTATACAAGGCATTCACGATTTCAACAGACGGAAAAACGTTAGAGAGGGCCGCGATAAAATCTGCCTTGGAAGACGCTGCTTTCGGACCAGTCGAGAGAGTTTCAATCGTCTCCTGTAAATCTGCCATCGGGATTGGTGAAGGCTTCCTTCTTATCCTTGAAAAAGGGAAGATTGCAGCAATTCCCTTTGACGCGATTCGAGACTGTTGGTGGGAACTCCCTGGTTACGAGCAACATACGGTGTATGGAACCGGAGCGGGTGCGATCGCAGCATCGTTTCAGGCAAACGCCGCCAATTCAGTCGCTAGGGCTCATGCCTACAAGAATAGTGGCTTCTTCTTTAAGGTGCAGAGCATCGACTATCCCCTCTGGCAGTTTCACACAACTGACCAAAGGCTCCTGCGCCAATGGGAAGAAATTATCCAACAGGCCTTCGAACGCCATGCATCCTCATCTGCCAAGGACACTGCGGCGTAGTCCACTTGGTTCGGGGGGTCTGATGAAGAAAGCTTTGTTTATGCTGGCAATTCTCACCACGCTGCCAGCTCACGCGACGGATATTTACCGAGGCGAATGGGGTGGCAATTGTCGCCCCGATCTCCAATGCTGGATCACGATCAAGCCCGCTAAGAACGCGACTTACACGGTCACATACACGGCAGCAGATAGGAAGGACGTTCAGAAGGTCATTTGCACCGTAACTGGCACCGTCTCGAAGCAAGGCAAACTTCTCGCAGGTCGCCTGGGAAAAGACGATGTCGAAATTTTCGGGGATCCCAGCACGCTCTTCGTAATTGGGTCAGGTAATTCGCCATGCGGCCTCCCCTTGGCTGTCAACGGACCTTACGTCCCGATAGGAGATTGACGAACTGGCTCGACGACAGGCCGGAGTTGACGCTGGGCCAGGGCGCCATGCTTGTGCACCGCCATGCCCAAGGGGCGTGGCGCAGGCCGAAGGCCGTGTACAAGCGCCCTGGAACGGTGTCACCGAGGAGCAAGGATCCTTGGACTATTCAGAGCGCCATGAGGCTTGGAATTGGGTGGGCGCAGGGCCCCACGCAATTCCTTAGCCGCAGTGCGCGCGGAGAATCGTCCAAGGAGCGACGAGGGAAACTTCGGCCGGGCTCTGATCTCAGCGAATGATCAAAGACCGCGCTCCTCGCCCTCGTGCGCGAGGCCAGCCAGTCAGCTTGCCCGGGGGCGACTGCTCGCCACTCGAATGGACGGCGGTTGCATTGAGGATCCGCCGTCCAGTTTCTCGCCAGCGATATAGACAATGTCTAGGCCGTGAGCGGACCGCGTTTGCGAGGCGGCTCCAGCTATCCTCAGGAATGGTCAGGAAGTAGGCTTGCAGCGCCATATCCTGCGCAATTTTTAAGCGATTGCCGAGAACCGGGCACCATAGAGTGCCCGGTCTACGGAGCCGCCGCCAATGTTCCGCAGAGCGGGCAGCCAATTCGGTGCACCTGACCCAAGCGCCCAGTTCCTCATCGTAGCGCGACCACTCGGACGCCACGCGTCCAGCGGCCCTATCGATAACGTATCGCCTCAGTAAGATAGCGTCAGGGTCGCGCATGGTAGACTCAAAGGGAGAGAGATGGATCAGTATTTTCGAGATCGTTCTGATAATCCGGCTTTTGGTCGATCTCTTGACGTTCATGCTCGGTCAGTTCGTGACGTCCCAACACGCGGAAACGTTCGAGCTCAGGAATGACGTCAGCGATTTCGGACTGTGCTAGCTCCTGGCGTTGCTCATCATCCAAGTAGGATGTGATAAAGGCCCTCAGCTCAGGCGAAAGATGCCCGAGGGCCGCAGGATCGCCGCGGGCTCCCGCTAAAAGATGCTCAGCCTCACGCGTGCCAGCGCGCACTATCCCGAGGCTTTCAACTTGAGCTTCGGCTTGAGCTTTTTCCCGCTCCCAGGCTGCAATTGCTCGGTCGGATGGAGTGCAATTTTCGAGGTGCACGCCTTGACGCTGAGCCTCCAGCCAGACTCGATCCATATCTTTCGGAGGCCATGTCCCGGTTAGAGCGGCTTCGCCATTCCAGGCCTCTTTTGCCTTGAGAACAAAGGCCTGGATTGCCTCATCACTGATCCGTCCGTGAAGAGTCACGTGATCGCCTGTGTCTTGCAGACGCGTCGATCCCGCTTTCACCCAGCAGCCATCGGGGGCGGCAGTGGCGGCATACCCCCTATCCTGCCACCATCGCACCAGTGACGACGCTTCCTCCTCTGACAGGTGCTGCCGTCGAGCTTCCTTGGTTCTTCCGACGGCAGCGGTAACCTCCAGGCGTTCGGTCGGCAGGTCGAAAGCCTCTCCAAGCGCGGCAGCCAAAGATTCAGCTCGGCCACGTGTGCCCCAAGTCCGAACGACGCCCTCACCCTGAGAGACCTCGCACCAGCCACCATCCCGCAAGAGAATGCGCGTTGTAGGGTTCTGTGGGTCAGGGCGCTTGATCATATAAAGATGCTCACGCCAAGGTTCCACATCGAAGTCTCCTGGCAGAACCTCTGAAAGAATTTGACTCTTGTAATCGAGCTTACGGGCGGGTCTCAGACCCTGTTTATGCTTTGTCACAGCCATACCTACCTCCTTCATGCTCACGATTCGATCATGTGACGCTCGACTGCCGGCGACTAGTGCAGCGGCTTGCCGGGTCATCTCTGCGACATCGATCCTGGAAAGGGTTCGGATTGAATCCCGCTCGCGTAAGCGCTGGCGAGGCGATCGATGGCTTCGCTTTGCAGATGAAGTGCTTCGAGAATTGAGGCCAAAAGAGCTTTGATCTCGTCTAGAGGACTCTCGGTCTCCTCGTCCTCGAGGAGCGTCAAAAGCGGCAGGAGCTGCTGAGTCGTCTCCCGTGCTGTCCGCACTTCTCGATAAATCGCTTCGGCGGGATTCGTCGGCTTCGACCGTGGTGTGTCCATTCTTGATGTCCTCCATTTTCGGCAGCCTAAGGCCAGAGATTCGGGCTCTGACGGCTGCGGCAGTGACGTGATCATCCGCCTGCCGAGCGGCACTCGAAAGGGTACGCGTGAGCCCGTGAGCGGCTCCGGAACGATCAATTAAGACCGGGCCCCGGTCTCCCTGGGCAAGCTGTAAATTTAGGGAATGAAGAGCAGCGACGAAGCTGGCAGCGTCATCGCTGCCACGCCAAGCCGCAAGGGCACGAATGCGGACCTCATCAAGAGGCACCGCCGTTCGCTCAGCCTGAGCGCGCTCCCGTGGCGCTGAATGCGCCACGGGACGCCGTCCCGCAAGCAACCCAGCTCTTTCCATGGCTTCCGCGACATCGCTCCTACCCTCATTCCGGAGCGCCTGTGCGGCTGCACGATTGTGCTTCCCCTTGGTGAAAGGTAGCCCGGACTCGTGCTCGACGATGCGGCTCACCTTTTCTCGTCGCGCGTGGTCATGGCGCAGGTCGACGGTTCTGCCGTCCGGACGCACGAGGCTCCAGACCACGTGCCAATGACGACGGCCCTCCTTCACATGCTCGACGCCACAGCGCGGTGCGTTTTCAAGGCCGAATTCCCTTTCATAGTGATTCAGGAAACGACGCATCACTGCCTCAGGATCTGGCGCGTCCGGTGGTGGGTCAACATGAACGTGATGAACAGGGCGGTCCGTCCGCCCGTGGGCAGCGGAGGCAACCAGTTCTTTGATTTGTTCCGGGAGAGCCTCCGAGGCGAGACCACGCGCCTCCATAGGCACCACTCGTTGACCATCCTTACGGCTCAAAAGGTGGCGAGCAAGGGCGGGCCCGCCCTGCCCACGGGTCGCGCCTGCGATCATGTCGCGGCTCCAGCATCCACGCGGGGACGCAGGGCAGAGATAAGAGCTAGAAGTTCGGCCTGAGCCGAACGAAGGCCTCGCAAAACATCCTCAGCCTCATTGTGAGCTGGGTGGCTGCTTTCCCGAAGTGCTTTCGCGAGTTGAACGGTGGCCCCCGTGCACATGCCGACTGCTCCGACCAACCGGGCGACGGCCGCGACGTCCTCGGGTGGAATGACCACAGGACGGCGACGTGGGGACGGCGGCAGCTGGATATCAACATGGGTGGGAAGCGCGCGGGCAATAGCGCTGCGCACCCATCCTGCCGCGCTGATGCCATCACTTGCGGCCGCTACATTGAGTGCAGTTGCAAGTCCATGTGAAAGGCGAACGTACACAGCCGGCATGTGATCCTCCGTTTGCCCGGCACGGCCGGGTGGGGGTTCACGGGGGAGGATTTCCTCCCCCTGACCAGCTTGGGGATGAGCCTCGAAGAGGCGATATCACTATGGCTGGCTTTCTCCAGCGTGCCTGCCGGCGAATTGCCAGACAAGCCATGGCGATATCAGTCGAGCAGGATCAGGCGAGTAGGCGTGCCGCCGTAGCCTCAGCCACGATCTGCGCCTCTCGCGCATTCCGTGCGGTACCTCGGCGAAGCCTCTGATCGCGAATATTCACGACTTCCCAACGCCACTTTCCCCTTCTGTATTTAACACCAAGCCCCAAAACTCGCCGTCCATCGTCAGCTTCAGCGACGTAGTCGCCAGGCTGGCCTGCCCAAGAAGAAATCTGAAGCCTCGAATGAATGTAGATCGTTGCCCCCACAGGTATCTCCCTTTCGAAGTGAAGCGGGACAATTCGTGCTCAATTTATTTTGACGTGTCCAGGACGCGACCTGCTGAGGAGACCGTGGTCTCCGGGACAAGTATTTTGACTTTCGAAGGGCTGAGTCCTTTTCTCGATTCACACCTAAAGGATTGAATCCTTCCGACGGAGTGACCGCGTCAAAAACGAGTTCTTCTCTCAAATATGTGGATAATTTGTTCGCGGACTATCCTGCATTACCAGCGCCCGAACCACCTCAGAAGGTGTCGGCGGCAAGACACCTGGAACAGCGGCAGCTATGGCTTCAATCGCATATCGGATGCGCTCACGCGTGCCTGCGCTTTCGCTAGAGCGGACTCGGTCCGCCGCTTGCATGATCATGAGAGCACGGACAGCCTTCTTACGGGCCTCGGTCACGTCTGCAGATGGTGGCGCAGCTGCTGGTGGCATAGGATCACGACGGAGGAATTCATCATCGCCCGGTTTGTCCTCCGCCCCAGCCTCCAGCGCCCAGGCCTCGACTTCCTCCCAGCCGTAGCCATCGGGATCCACCTCATGCTCGACCTTGGACAGGAACGTGCCCGCAAGGGCGCGGCGGATGAGCCGATTCCAAGTCGGCGACGGAAGTTGCCCGATGCACTCTTCCTCAAGGAGTTGTTGAAGCCCTCCCTCTTCCTCGTCGTCCGCAACCTCGATGCCTAGCTTACTGGCGAGGCTGGGAGAGATGACGCCGAGGCGGGTCCCGGGCATTGCCGCAGCGTACTCGCGCCACAGCTCTCGACACCGCTCGCGCGAGATGCGTTCCAAACCAGGAATTTCCATGGGCATGCCGTCCTCGCCGCATAGCGTAGCCTTGGCGGCGACGGCGAAGGGATGGACCGAAGTCGACCCAGCCTTGCGACCTTCCTTCACCCAGCCGTGTGCAAGCTCGCTCGCGACCTTTGCACAGTAGGCGGCAGCCTTCTCTGCATCGTAGCACTCCTCAGCATCCTGAGCGGACCACGTACCCGACAAGCCATGTTCCGGAAGCCGATCAAGGAAGCGCATCAGGAGCAGTTCGCAGGCCTCTCGTGCGCGATCCGAATCCCGATGATCGAAGAAGACCAAAGTGTGCCCGTGGACCCCCCAGCCTGTGAAGGGAGACCACGGGGTTTCGAGGACGTTCGTGATGCCGAGGACGCCCGCTCGGGCCGCTGGCTTGGTCCAGCCTGACCCTTGACGCGCTTCGCGCCATGCGGCCTGGAATCCCTTTTTCATGTCGGTGAGGAGCTGCTCGCGAAGGCGACGAACGGTTGGGGTGACGAACCACACTGACCCGCCCTTAGTAATGCACGCCTGGACGGCCCTGGTCAGACGCTCCTGAATCTCGACCGCACGCCGTGGGCTACATGTCGGACAGAGAACTGCACTGTCGCATCGATACACACCTGTAACGTAGGCCCGTCCCTCTTCGGAGAGGTGCACGGTCACATTATCAATCTCATATCCGGAAAGGCCGCAGCCACACACAGCCGGGCCACGCGTGCCGTCATCAGGACGGAGGAGAGAGGCAATACCGTGCCTCAGGTTGTAACGCCCCTTCGTGGTCGCGAGGAGATGCGGCCGAGATTCCTCCTCGTCCTCGGCTTGGACGTTATCCGCCTCCCTCGCGGGGGCGGCTGACAGAGAGAGAAACGGGACACCTCTACTACCAAGGGGCGTTCCGCCCGATGGATTCGAGGCGGCAAAGCGTGCCCGCTCAATGTCAAATTTGACAGGCTTGAAAGCCCGGCCTTCCGCACTCCCACGAGGCGAAAAACCAAGGCCATATGCGGCCTCGTCAACAAATTTGGTCTGGAGGGAAAGTGAGGCTATCGACTGGCTCGGAATATGTCCGAGCCCCGCGCTCACCCAGCTTTATAGCTGGGGGAATTGACAACGATTGAGCCGATAAAGATCATGGATCGTCTCTCAAACAGAAGCCGCCCGGAGGGTCCCCCGACCCGATGATGGGCGGCTTCTTCATGCTTGCTGTCGGCGGAATTCGCGTCAACGGCGACGGCGCAGGTACGGACGCAAATCAAGACCCTCGGGAAGCGGAGCACGCGCAATTGTCTGCACCTCAGCCGAGGTCAGAAGATCGTCTCCGTAAGTTTGCGCAGTATCCTCTGCTGCATGCCCCATTTGCCGACGTACGATGCTTTCCGAAAGACCCGCTCCCCTTTCCATCCAGTCACGTGCGTTGTGACGGAGAGAGTGAAAGACCTTCACCAAAGCCTCATGCACACCAGCTTTTTTCATAGCTCGGGCCATTCGCTTAGACGCAGTATCTGATGGACGGACGATGGAAGATTGATGCAAATGCGGAAAAACCCAATCGGTATCTGCCCGGGACTTCATCCAGTCCACGAAGCCTGCCTTCACTAATGTCTCGTGGAGAGCAACAAGCCGCCCACTGTTGGAATTTTTGAGCGGACGGCGGACCTCACGTCCATCAACAATGAGCGGTTCTGACAGGCCAAGTGCCCATGCGTCACCTATTTGACGCAAATCGCGTCCTTGCAAGAACGATAGTTCTGCGATCCTAGCCCCAGTCAGATAACCAAGGAGCGGCAGGAAACGGTCATCCGCCCGTTTTTCTCGGGCGGCCTGAGCAAACCAAGTATTCAACTCTTCAACGGTCAAGGGTTTACGGCGAACGGAACCCTTTGCCGTCTTAGGGACCGTGAGGCGCATGCCCTGAAATGGCGATGTGAAGCCGTGTTCGACTGCAAGCCATCCAAATAGTGTTCTGATCGGACGCGCATATCCTAGGGTAATCGTTGTCTCGGACATACACGGGAGGGGCTGCCGTCTACTGGTGTTCCACTCTGCCGCTGCACGAGCAGACAACGCTCGGACCCTTTCGTCCTTGCTCCAAGTTGCAGGAACACGTGCCAACGTCGATACAAAAGACTGTAAGTCACTCGCCCGATATCTATCGATTGGCTTGTCGCCAACGTGCTCAATGAAGGCCTGAAAACGGCGGGTCAGACCCTCAACATGTCTTTCTCCTACATCATCTTCGCGTTTTCGTGCGAGATATGACTCTATCGTGGATGAGAGGAGCGGTAAGGTCAGGGGAGGTTCTACGGCGTCGCTGGCAGGCCTCGGGACAGCGGACACAAGCCGTTCCACGACACGATCGTGTGCGGCCCGCTCGGCTTCCCATGCGGCACCATCCTGAGTAAGCGCCTGCTCGACGACTTCAAGCCGTTCCCGGGCACTGCGGAATACGCTCTCCCGAGCCTCATGAACCCTTCGGCGGAGATCGTCATGCAGGCGTAAATCGGGATCGGCCTCCTCCGAGAATCGAGGAAGCGCCTTGAAGCGGGCACTGAATTCCTCCTTACGGAGGACAGCCATTTGACTCGCCAGAGCCTCCAGACTTCTTGAAACAACATCACGTTCCACGCACACCTCCATCAGGACTGTCGCGTGCCCGGCCAAAATGCGGGCACGTCGCCGAGCCTCAACGGTTGACAAACGTCCTAGACATAAACGGAACGGCGAATTGCCGAGGGCGTCAACTCGCCGACGGGGTACGTGGATTTGGAAAACGAAGCCGGAAGGCCGCCGCCAAAGGTGTCCCATGTGTCGAATCCTGTGTCGGACACAGGCTCGCCCAGCGGAAATTTTCTTTATATATCAGCGGCTTAGAAATGGCGGAGACGGAGGGATTCGAACCCTCGATACCCTTTTGGGGTATGCTCATTTAGCAAACGAGTGCCTTCAGCCGCTCGGCCACGTCTCCAGGCGAAAAGGCCGGATCTGGGATCCCGCTTCGCAGGTGGCGCAATAGACGCGAAGAGGGTCTTTTCGTCAAGGTCCAAAATTGCCCACGGGCGAGGCTGCGGCTTGGTGCTTCAGGGCAGAGCGACAAGAGCGACCAGCAGGCTGCCGAGTCCGGCAGTCGCACCGACCAGCAGGAGGGCATCCAGGGCAAGAGACCCTAGGTCATGATGAAAAGGGTGCATGATAGACCTCCTTGGCTGAGGCCTTTTCTACCATTCACTTACGCTACGGCATTGTTCTGGATCAAAGACGAGCTTCAAAGGCCCTTAAATACGGGCCGCGTTCTTACCAGAACAGGTTGGACAGGGCGAGACTGGTCAGCCCGATCCCTGAAAGGAAGATGGGAAACCATTTCGGGCATGAACAATGGGCTTCGTCGAGTTCCACTCTGTTCCTCCGGCGGCCGGTAATCGACGCCATGAAAGCGGCTGCGGGCCGAATAGGGAAGAGTGCCGGGTGATGAAATGTTTACCTTTACGACTAAAAGCCGAGCATCCTGACTGCCACAGGGCAAGCTCCACCCCCTGGCTCAGGAGGCAGAATTCATCTCCGCCTGTCCGTAGAGGTTCCGGATTTCCTCGAAGCTGCGGATGGCGGGGCCGGACGGCCGGACGATTACGGCGCTCAACTGCCGGAACTTGTCGTCGGCCCAATCCTCGACGACCACGCTCACGGCCTCCCGAAGCGGCAATGTCGCGACTTTGCATGCCATGTTCATGCCGATCGACCGCTCGTATGGCCGAGTAAGTGCAAGAAGGTCCACTATTTCGTCGAAATCGTGGGGTGCGGTCACGATGCTCTCCAGGGCGAAGTCTCGAACGAGCTTGGGCATTGGCAGCCAATTGTGGCAACCGAATGCCCAAGCTTGATTCGCGTGTGGACGTTCAATGGAAAAGAGCGGCTCGCCTAAGGCGCGGCCCGTCGCGCCGGATACCTGAAGCGCTTCAGCAGTTCGTCGCTATGGCCGACGAGCAGGGCGGCTTCCGACGGGAGTGCGTCTTCGGCCACGGATTCGAAGCCCGAGAAGAGGCCCAGATATGCCGTGTTCGGGAGGCTCATGAGGAGAATCGACTGGCCGGATGCCGGGTCGCAGGCCGCAGCGAGCATCATCTGCTTCGGGCTCCCGAGCTTGACGAACAGTTCCTCGAACCGATCCTGCGTCGGGTCCCGCTCAGCAGGATCGATGGCCTTCTTCGCCCAGAGCATCGCCGACATCCCGGCCTGAGGAACCCAATCTCATGCTCATCCTAGTCCAATGCGCGCCGACAAGCGAGCGGCGGCGCGAAGGCATTCTTCGAGAGTGAGACAAGGATACGATTGCCTATACGGCGGAAGGCTCCTGGGAGGATCCGTTCAATTCAGGCTCTTCCTTTCGGATCCCATGGCAGAAAGGCACGGCTTGGAGCCGTCGCCCGAGTCCTCCGGAAGAATGAGGACGGATACGGCATGGCCATGAGATGCGAGCGTATCGGCTGCGTCGAAGGCCGACCGCTCAGCATCCTGACGCGTCGCGAAGGCTGACTGCTCCCGGTCCGCGTATGTCACCAGCCACTCGTCTTGGAACTTAAAAACGACAAAGCGGTCCGTATGCATCAGCCCCTCCCATGCTTTGCAACCGAGCCCTGGCAGGCTACCCGATTGCGGTCCGTCAGGAACGAGGCGATGGAGGTAGCGGGGAGGACAAAAGGATAGAGGCACGCCTCGATCCTTCGATCGAAACGAGCCTCGGCCCGGCTCTATGTGCTGTTGTCCTTCGAGGAACGGGCGCGGGCGATGCCATCGCCCGCGCCCGTTCTCGCAAAACCGAGTAGCACCGCTCAGGCGGCAGGAAGCTTCCCGTCGGGCGTATATTTGTCGACGGCCTGCGGCAACTCCCTGGACAGGCGCGCGAGAATCTCCTCGCGGGACAGACCGGTCTGCTGGGTCAGGGATGCCAGGACGTCGGGCCCGATAGCCTGTTCAAGCTGCTGGGGCGCGACCTCCCTGTTCGGGCCGGTGCTCACCCAGGAATCGGCAACATCGCCGTGACCATTCTGGCGGAAGCTGTCGATCAGCTCGCCCAATCCGCCGCTCAGAAGACCACCCGGATTCTGTCCGCTCAAGCCCCCCAGCAATCCGCCCAGGCCTCCGAGGCCATCGGAGCCGGCTTGTGGTTGGCCGGGATTGCCCTGCGTGCCAGTCGGGTTGTTGCCTGTCGAACCGCGCAGCATCTCGGCGATCTTGTCCCGATTTTGAAATCCGGCGACTGCAAGAAGCCCCAGAAGGGCGGTCATGGATGGAAAGCCTCGGCTCATGTGTTCCTCCTCGTCCGATGCACGAGAATCCCGGGCGCCCCGAAAGAGTTCCAATCCATCGGACGGCGTGATCGGCAACGACGGGAAACTGACGGCTCAAAGGGCGGCCAAAGGGCCCGATTGACGAACCGTTACCCGCTGAGGAATGTATGCGCCCGCGCTTGGTAGGGTTCTGGAAGGTGAGGTCGATGGCGACGTTCGATGTGGCGGTGATCGGGTTGGGCGCAATGGGAAGCGCCGCGCTCTTCGAGCTCGCCCGACGGGGACAGCGCGTGATCGGCATCGAACAGTTCGAGCCGGGCCACGACAAGGGCTCCTCGCATGGCGAGAGCCGGATCATCAGGCTTTCCTATTTCGAACACCCGTCCTACGTACCGCTGGCTCGCCGGGCATTGGAGAAATGGCGCGAGCTGGAGGCACTCTCCGGCGAGACAATTCTCACCGTCACGGGCGTTCTGGAGGCGGGTTTCCCCGGCTGTGAGGTCGTCGAAGGCTCCCTGGAGGCGTCACGGCTGCACGACCTCGCCCACGAAGTCCTGAGTGCCGACGAGATCAACCGGCGCTTTCCCGCCTTCAAGGTTCCGTCCCATTGGACCGGATTGTATCAGCCGGACGGAGGCTTCCTGCGGCCGGAACTCGCCATCCGGCAGTTCGTCGGATTGGCGCGGCGGCATGGCGCTGAGGTCAGGACCGGGACGCGTTTCGTCGCCATCGAGCCCTTCGGTTCCGGCGTCCGCGTCAGGACCGAAGCCGGCGAGATCGAGGCCGGATCGGTCATCATCGCCGCAGGCGCGTGGATCGGTGATTTCGCGCCCGAGCTGAAGCCGCATCTCAAGCTGACGCGTCAGGTGCTCGGCTGGTTCGAGCCTCTGCGGCCGGCCGCTTACACGCCTGACTGCTGCCCGGTCTTCATCTTCGAGTCCGAGGACGATGCCTGCTACGGCTTCCCGGATTTCGCCGGTACCGGCGTCAAGACGGCCTCCCATCGCAAGGGGGCGTATCTCCCGTCGGCCGACGACTTGGCTCAGGACGGCGGAGCCGAGGACGAGGCGCATATCCGGCGGATGCTGGCTCTGGCCATGCCGGATGCCAACGGGCCGCTTAAGGCCATGCGGACCTGCATCTATACCCGCACGCCGGATGAGGACTTCGTGATCGACCGCTCATCGGCCGATCCGCGAATCGTGCTGGCTTCGCCCTGTTCGGGTCACGGCTTCAAGTTCGCGAGCGTGATCGGGGAAGTGCTGGCCGACCTCGCCCTTGGAAATGTACCGGTGAACGACATCTCTCGTTTCAAGCTCGATCGCTTTGGCGCACAATCCGCCTGAAACGGCGGAGCAGAATCTGGAGGAGCAGCCATGAAGAAGAACTATGTCTGTCACCTGTCCGTCCTGGCCCTTCTGGCGGGAACCGGATTGGCTCGCGCCGAGGACATCACGATTGCCGTGGCAGGTCCGATGACCGGTGCTGTCGCCACCATCGGCGAGCAGCTGAAGAACGGCGCCGAGCTGGCCGCGCAGGCCATCAACCAGAAGGGCGGCGTGAATGGGAAGAACGTCAAGATCGTCGTGTACGACGACGCCTGCGATCCCAAGCAGGCTGTCGCCATCGCCAACCGCATCGTCGCGGAGGGCATCAAGTTCGTCGACGGCCATGCCTGCTCCGGCTCTTCGATCCCGGCCTCCGAGGTCTATGCCGAAGCGGATGTCCTGATGATGAGCCCGGCTTCAAGCAATCCGGCCATGACCGACAAGGCGGCCGAGCAGGGCTGGTCGACCATCATGCGCCTGTATGGACGTGACGACGCGCAGGGCAAGTTCATCGGGCCGTGGATCAAGCAGAATTACGGCACCAAGAAGATCGGGATCTTGCACGACAAGAGCGCTTACGGCAAAGGCCTCGCGGATGTGGTGAAGGCCTCCCTCAACAGCGCCGGCGTCAAGGAAGTGCTCTATGAGGGGATCAACCCCGGTGAAAAGGACTATAAGGCGGTGGTCAATCGCCTCAAGAGCCAGGGTGTCGAGTTCCTCTATTTCGGCGGCTACCACACGGAAGCCGGGCTCATCATGCGCCAGGCCGCCGATCAGGGCTACAAGTTCCAGCTGATGATGGGCGACAGCATCGCGACGCCGGAATTCGGAGCCGTTGCCGGCCCCGCAGCCGACGGGACCCTGTTCACCTTCCCGCCGGACGGCCGCGACAGCGATGCCGCCAAGGGGGCCATGGAGCAGTTCCAGAAGATCGGTTTCGTGCCGGAAGGATTTACCCTGTTCTCCTATGCGACAGTTCAGGCCATTGCCGGCGGGATCGCCAAGGCCGGCAGCGCGGACCCGAAAGCGGTCGCCAAGACCCTGCGCAGCACGAATGTCGACACCGTCCTCGGCCCGGTGACCTTCGACGAAAAGGGCGACATCAAGAATCCGAAATACAACATCAATGTCTGGAAGGGCGGGACGTACAGCAAGCTCACTCAGTGAGGGACGGCTCGCTCGAACAGTACGAAGGCGGCTCCCGACGGAGCCGCCCTTTCGTTTCGGCAATGAAGCTCAATCCTGAGCGGCCGCCTTGTCGGGTTCCTCCATCGGGACAAGGTGCTCGATGGACACCCAGTCGGTGCAGGCCCTGAGGATAGGGGCAAGATACGCACGATTGCCTTCGATTTCGACGACCCGGCAGGAATAGGCCCTCCGGTCTCCCGGGGGGCGATAGACGACGGTCACGCCGGGCCTGATCTCGTCATGACCCGAGGCATGCGACTCGTTGCTGGCTGAAAGCAAGCTGATCTGTCTGTTGTCCTGTTCAAGGGTGGCTTGCTGGCCGGCCCTGTAGCGCTCCAGTGCCTGGATCGCTACCCGGGCCCTGTCGCGGTAACGGTCGCAGACGACCCGCATCAGGGTTCCCTTTTCGCGGCCTGGATACCAAGTCACGCCACCGATCTTGGCCAGCTCCTCTGCAACGATTTCGATTTCTTCCTCAGTCATTGGCTACAATCCCTCATGAGCAGTGGATCTGTGCTCAGGTCTTGTGAAAGCACCCAGGTGACCTGCCTCGTTGAGTGCTGATGCCCCAAAGAATTGTTATTGGTTGCGACGCTTGGCGTTCGGATCGCGCCGTATAAGGAGACGTTCGACTACGCTCTTAATTCCATCATCCGCTTCTGCAGGATGGCGAGTTGCTGGATGTAGGGCTGCCGGCGCTCATAATGGCGTGCCTTGAGCCTTTCGAGCGCGCGAATCTTGAGATTTGCGTCCGGAGAAGTGTTACTGAGTTTCTGGCGTTCCTGTTCGTAATCGAAATCGATGTCGGCCAAGGTCGCGAGAAGGGACTGGAGTAGCGGCTGAACAGTGGGTGGATATATTCTAGGAAGCGATGCCCCGTTATACCTTTCTTCATTTTGAAACTTCGTATCGTTCATGTCGTCCCTCATATTAACTTGCGTTAATAGAGCCTCAGAATACTGAGGTAGGGTTACCCCGTCTGTTGGAAACCCGACAGAACTGCAAGAAATCTTTCTTTCGATCAATTCGCCGTGCTTCTATTCTTGGCGGTAGCCGGGTGTTCATTCCTATAACGCGCGCTCCCTTTGGAGAAGCCGTTCGAAGGTTTGGCGGATCGTGTGATAACATTCGCACGTCGTCTTCTCGAGGCCGCTATGGTCGGTGATTCTGATCGTTCCGCGACCTTGGCTGATCAGCCCCATCCGCTGGAGCGTGCTCGTCACGCTGCTGACCGTCGAGCGCTGAACCCCTAGCATTTCGGCGAGGATTTCATGCGTGAGAGGGATGTCGTCCTTGTCGGTCCTGTCGCGGGTGCTCAAAATCGCACGGCAACAGCGGGCTTCCACACTGTGAACCGCATTGCAGGCGACCGATTGAAGCGTTCGAGCCAGCAGAGCTTCCGTGTAGCGGAATAGCAAGCGGCGCATGTTCTCGCGCTTGTTGATCGCATCGCTCAAGCGAGCCAAGGAAAGACGCGATGCCGTACCGGAAATCTGAGTGACGTAGCGTCCAAAGGATTGGTGGGAGACGAGAGCGCTAACGAAGCCGAAGACGGATTCCCTGCCGAAAATCGCCATCTCGACCGACCCTCCATCCTGCAGAACTGCAACCAGGGAGACAACGGCATCATGGGAGAAGTAGGCATGCCGGATCGGCTCCCCGGTCTGATAGACGACCTTGCCGCGCGGGAGATCGACGATTTCAAGATGAGGCTCCAGCCACAAATAATCGTCTGGCTCCAATGCGGCGAGGAGCTGGTTTCTCCGATGGATCGCGGCCTTCGTACCATTCTTCATGGAAGGTCTCACCGCATTTCGGATCCCCGGATCAGGTAAAATGGAGATCTGTCATGATATTCATATCACAATTTAAAATTGTGCAATATAGAGGCGACCCTTATGAACAGGCGTTTCGCATTCGCTGGTTGGTCCTCCTTGCAGGATAGCGTTTGAGCGGAAGTTCTAAGTGGTGTCGGTGGAACGACGGGCGCTTCGCTTTGTGCCGTTCTCCGATAGGACATGCCTCCAAAGAGTGTGTAGAAGACTCTCGATCTGTTTTGGAGCCTGCCTCTGCGCTCATGTCATGGGGCTATGCGCGTGAACGCGGGGAAAACCGGTTTACCGGTCTCACGGAAGACTCCAGCATGGGCGACAGGGCGATTCCTTGGGAGACTTTCGCATTGAATACGCAATCATCCTCGCATCAGGCACAGGTAGACTTGGCCGACTGGTCTGCTCCGGAGCTTCTCGAAGCATATGCCCGCAAGGTATTGTCTCCAGTCGATGTGACGAAGGCCGTGATTGCGCGCATTGATGCTTACGAGCCGCGGCTCCAGGCGCTCTATGCTTTCGAACCGGAAGCGGCGCTTCGCGATGCTCGCGCCTCGGAGCAGCGCTGGATGAGCGGACAGGCACGGGCGCTCGACGGGGTTCCGGCCACGATCAAGGAGAACATCGCCACGAAGGGAACGCCGGTGCCGCTCGGCACGGCGGCGCGTCCGCTCGTTCCGGCAGCCGAAGACGCGCCGGCGGCGGCGCGCCTGCGCGAGGATGGTGTGGTCATCCTCGCCAAGACCACCATGCCGGATTACGGAATGCTCTCTTCAGGCCTTTCGAGCTTCCATCCGCTCGCGCGCAACCCGTGGGACACCTCGAAGAATCCCGGCGGCAGTTCGGCGGGTGCGGGGGCTGCTGCCGCGGCCGGCTATGGGCCGTTTCATATCGGCACCGATATCGGGGGCTCGATCCGCCTGCCGGCGTCCTGGTGCGGCGTGTTCGGCCTCAAGCCCAGCTTCGGCCGCATTCCCATCGATCCGACCTATTACGGACGCGTGGCGGGGCCGATGACCCGCACCGTGCGCGACGCGGCCCTCATGATGAGAAGCC
This sequence comes from Microvirga sp. 2MCAF35, assembly GCF_052115545.1. Lineage (NCBI taxonomy): Bacteria > Pseudomonadati > Pseudomonadota > Alphaproteobacteria > Hyphomicrobiales > Methylobacteriaceae > Microvirga > Microvirga sp. 2MCAF35. The sequence continues at coordinate 49,159 of NZ_JBFRGW010000002.1, read as the reverse complement.
TCACACGTCCCGACATCCGTGACCCGATGAGCCTGCCGTATCAGGATCTTCCGTGGCTCGATCTCGACATCGACGTGAAGGGGTTGACCATTGGCGTGATGATGCAGGCGGGCATCGGCATGCCTCTCGACCCGGAGGTTCGCGCCGCCGTCGAGAATGCCGCGAAGGTTTTCCAGGAGGCCGGTGCGATCATCGAGGACATGCCGCCGTTCATTACCCGTGAGATGCTCGACGGCCTCGACGATTTCTGGCGCCAGCGGGCTTGGATGGACATGGCTCCCTTGAGCGACGAGGAGCGTGGGAAGATCCTGCCTTACATCCTGCAATGGGCGGAAGGCGGCAAGGACCTGACCGGCGCAGAAGTCTATAGCGGCATGAACCAGATGATGGTGATGCGTCATGCGGCCATCGCCGCCACGCACCGCTTCGACTTCGTCATCTCGCCGGTGGCACCCTGTGTGGCCTACCCGGCGGAACTCGCCTCGCCAATCCACAATCCGGAGGAGCCGTTCGAGCATATCGGCTACACGGTGGCCTTCAACATGTCGGACCAGCCGGCCTCGTCGGTGAACGCCGGCTTCACGAAGGCGGGCCTACCCATCGGCCTCCAGATCATCGGCCGTCGTTTCGACGACGTGGGCGTGCTGCGGCTCTCTCAGGCGTGGGAGACGATGTGCGCGGACAAGCGGCCCTGGCCGAAGCCTTAGCGGAGCACGGCTCTCGCCCACCCGTCAAGGCCGGCCTTGTGCCGGCCATCCCGCTTCTGTGAAGCGCTGCGCTCTTCCAATCGAGATCACCGGCACAAGGCCGGTGATGACGTGGTGGGGTAGGGCCAACGAAGCGACACTAAGGGCGGGGCAGGCGGGTTTCCTCCTCTGAATGCTGCTGGTAAACAGCCGCCATGACGTACAAAGTTGCCGCTCTCTACCAGTTCGTCCCGCTGCAGGATTTCCGCGAGCTGAGGGAACCCCTGCACACGCTCTGCCTGGATCTCGGGATCCGGGGCACGCTGCTCCTTGCCCATGAGGGCGTCAACGGGACGGTCGTGGGAACCGATGCTGCCATCGACAGCCTCATGGCCGAGCTCCGCGGCGGCCCGCTCTTCGAGGGCCGTCTCGACAATCTCGAGCTTAAGTTCTCGACCTCGGCCGAGATGCCGTTCAAGCGGATGAAGGTCCGGCTCAAGAAGGAGATCGTGACGCTCGGCGATCCGCAGACCGATCCGCTGCGCCGGGTCGGGACCTATGTGTCGCCCACCGAGTGGAACAGGCTCCTTGATGAGCCCGGAATCGTGCTGGTCGACACCCGCAACGATTTCGAGGTCGAGATGGGCACCTTCGAGGGAGCGGTCGATCCTCGGATCAAGCGCTTCAGCGAGTTCAGGGATTTCGTGAAGAACGAGCTCGACCCGAAGCAGCACAGGAAGGTCGCCATGTTCTGCACCGGCGGGATTCGGTGCGAAAAGGCCAGTTCCTACATGCTGGCCCAGGGCTTCGAGGAGGTGTTCCACCTCAAGGGCGGTATCCTGAAATACTTGGAGGACGTTCCTGAAGCGGAGAGCCGCTGGAACGGTGGGTGCTTCGTGTTCGACGAGCGCGTCGCGCTCGGCCATGGGCTCGTGGAGCAGCCGGGTGGGGCAGGGCAATCCGATGAGTGATCTCGAGACCCGCATCGAGGCGCTCGAGGTGCGCGCCGCCTATCAGGACCAGGTGATCGAGGACCTGAACCAGACGGTCATCGCCCAGTGGAAGCTGATCGACAGCTTGAGACGGCAGCTCAACGAGCTGCTCGACCGTGTCCAGGAGGTCGAAGACAACACAGGCGGGCCATCCGCGCCCGAACCTCCCCCGCCGCACTACTAAAGCATCGGACGTGAATGCGGACGCACGTCCCATGCTTTAAGTTTTTGGCTTCTCGTATCTGTGCACGCAAACCCGGTTCCCACTTTGCGTCCTATGCTCCAGCCTCATCCAACGAGCGAACGGCGCCGTGTCAGCGGCGCCGTGTTTTGGGATTCTCTTATTCGTAACAAGGAACGAGCCTGAAGCCGCTCCCGCGTCCTTACCGATGCCGGACCAGGCTTGAGTCTTCCGGCTCTGCCACGCTGGTTCTGATCGAGCCGGTCGTGTCCTCGGGCGCCGTCTTGCGCAATAGGTTCACGAAGGCCGTCAGGCTGTTCACCTTCTCCGGTTCGGGAGCGAGGAAGGTGAGGGCGCTGCTGTCGAACGGCTCTTCCTCGATTGTACCGTCGATCATGATCGTCGTCTTGATCCCGCTCTGGATGTCGAAGGAGACGGACCTCACCTTCGTGCGGCTCTGCGGGTCAACCGGCTCGGCGATCACCAGAGATGCAAGCGAGCCCGAGGCGGAAGCCATGATCCGTTTGGCCGGCGCCCGGACGACGGTCACAGGCTGTTGAGAGGGCTTGGTGACGGACGGCTGCGAGGCCTGCTTGTCCTGGGGCTTCTTGTCGGTAGTACCCGAGCGGTCGCCAGCGGACTGGGAAACTGCCATGTATTCCGTCGGGCCGGACAGGATTTTCTCAAGCCGCTTATGCGCCTCGGTGGCTTCCTTTTGCGTTGTCGAGCCGAAAGCCGCCACGAGCGGGTTCTTGGCCCGTTCTGCCTCGGCTTTTGCCTTCGCGGCCTCCGCCGCCCTGGCCGCCGCGATCCGCTTCTTGGCCTCGGCCGTTTGAGCGCGGTTGTTCGTGCTGTAGGAATAGTGCTTCCCGTTGATCTCGTAGCGGATCAGCCGGGCCTCCGCACCACCGGACATCGTCCCGAGCGTGACGATGGACGCACCAAGCAAAATAAGCGTTTTGTTCATCGGCCTATAAGAGCGCGTTGGCTCTTCCCCTTGCTTGGGTAAACTCAATTAAAGATTGCGGCTGAACTGTGGCATGTGGAAAGGATCTTCTTATCTCCTTGGAGGTATGCTTCAGTGATACTGATACTTTTTTAAGTAAATCCTGCAAAGTCGTCAGAATCTACTAGAATGAAACATCTGTCGAAATGACGATTAATTTCATCTACTTTATATCATTGAAGAACGGGCGGAGGGGCAGGTGGACTTGGCCTCAAAGCGGTACATTCCTTAGTTGTCCCTCCCGTGCCATGCTGCCCATGCAAGCTTGGCAGAGAACCCCTGCATTGAATTCATGCCTAAAAGAATATCGCAACATAGTATCGGCAAAGAATCGTCCGTCGAGTGAAGCAACATGTCTAAGATATCAACAGGTTGAGGTTGGGTTGAGGCTTGGAATGAACGCAAGGAGAGAGCCTTTTGCCGAAAAGCAGGTATGCGAACTTCTTCTTTCGTCTAACTTTACTCAGGGTCGGCCATCCCTTGTTACCGACTCTTCCTCAAAGCGCGACAGCCCTCGAACTGGAGTAGGCTCCGATGAAACGCCGTCATTTTCTCGCAACCGCCGGTGCAGGTCTCGCTGCCGGCGCGGTTGCCAAGCCCGCCATCGCTCAGTCGAACCCGGAAATCCGCTGGCGTCTGACGTCGGGCTTCCCGAAGTCGCTCGACACCATCTACGGTGGAGCCGACTTCCTGGCGAAGTACGTGTCGGAAGCGACCGAAGGCAAGTTCCAGATCCAGCCGTTCTCCGCGGGTGAGATCGTCGGCACCTTCCAGGCGGCGGATGCAGTCTCGGCCGGCACGGTCGAAATGGCCCATACGGCCGCCTACTACTATGTCGGCAAGGATCCGACCTTCGCGGCCGCCGCCGCGGTGCCGTTCACACTCAACGCCCGCCAGCTCAATGCCTGGCAGTATCACGGCGGCGGCATCGGCCTCGTCAACGACTTCATGGCGAAGCACAATCTCTATGCTCTGCCGGGCGGCAACACGGGCACGCAGATGGGCGGCTGGTTCCGCAAGGAGATCAAGACCGTTCAGGACCTCCAGGGCCTCAAGATGCGCATCGCCGGCATCGCCGGTCAGGTGATGGCAAAGCTCGGCGTCATCCCGCAGCAGGTGGCGGGCGGCGACATCTATCCGTCGCTGGAACGCGGCACCATCGACGCTGCCGAGTGGATCGGCCCCTACGACGACGAGAAGCTCGGCTTCCAGAAAGTCGCGCCGTACTACTACTATCCGGGCTTCTGGGAGGGCGGCCTGACGCTCCATTTCATGTTCAACAAGGGCAAGTGGGAATCCCTGCCGAAGAACTATCAGGCGATCCTGCAGGCCGGCTGCATGGCCGCCAACATGGACATGCTGGCCAAGTACGATGCCAAGAACCCGGCCGCCCTGCGCAGCCTCGTCGGCGCCGGCGCCCAGCTGCGTCCGTTCTCGCAGGAAATCCTCGACGCTGCCTACAAGGCGACGAACGAGGTCTATGCGGAAATCTCCGCGCAGAATGCGGACTTCAAGAAGCTAATCGACTCGCTCCGCGCCTTCCGCAACGAGGAATATCTCTGGTTCCAAGTCGCCGAATACGCCTTCGACACCTACATGATCCGCGCCCGCACCCGCGGTTAAGTCTAAATCGACGATCATAGTGAAAAACCCGGCGTCTCAAGCGCCGGGTTTTTCTTTGCAGGGCTGGTGTGCCCCAAACGGGAGGCTGAAGGGTTGCATCCGGCCCTTAGAATGATGATCTCATGGCAACCCTTGTCCGGCCTTGAACCGTACCAGAAAGATGATTCATGCCTCCCTTTTCCGTTCTCGATCTCGCGCCCGTTCCCGAAGGCTTCACGCCCTCCGATGCCTTGCGCAACACGCTCGATCTGGCGCAGCACGCTGAAGCCTGGGGCTACAATCGCTACTGGGTCGCCGAGCATCACAACATGGTCGGCATCGCGAGCGCCGCGACGAGCGTCGTGATCGGCCATGTAGCCGGCGGTACGAAGACCATGCGGATCGGCGCTGGCGGCATCATGCTGCCGAACCACTCGCCCCTGGTGATCGCCGAGCAGTTCGGCACTCTCGATGCGCTGTTCCCGGGACGCATCGATCTCGGCGTCGGCCGCGCTCCGGGCACGGACCAGCGCACGCTGCGCGCGCTTCGCCGCGATCCCACGTCGGCCGACACCTTCCCACAGGACGTGCTCGAGTTGCAGGCGCTTCTCGGGCCCGTCCAACCCGATCAGGCGATCCAGGCCGTGCCGGGAGCGGGCTCGAACGTGCCGATCTGGATTCTCGGTTCCAGCCTGTTCGGTGCGCAGCTCGCCGCCATGCTCGGCCTGCCTTACGCCTTCGCGTCCCATTTCGCGCCCGGCGCCCTGATGCAGGCACTGCAGGTCTATCGTGAGCGCTTCCAGCCCTCGGCCCAGCTCGACCGGCCCTACGCTATGGTGGGCGTCAACGTGATCGCCGCCGATACGGACGAGGAGGCGCGCCATCTCTTCACCTCGGCGCAGCAATCCTTCACCAACCTGTTCCGCGGCGCCCGCGGCAAGCTCCAGCCACCCATCGACGACATCGAGAGCTATTGGTCACCGCATGAGAAGGCGCAGGCCATGAACATGCTGTCCTGCTCCTTCGTCGGCTCAGCCAAGACGGTGCGCGAGGGTCTGGAAGGCTTCATCGCCCAGACGGGGGCGGACGAGGTCATGGTCGCGGCTGCGATCTACGACAACTCCAAGCGTCTCCGCTCGTACGAGATCTTGAGCGAGGTGCGCGAGGCGATGAAGCGGGCTGCGTGAACCATCCGCCCCCTGTCATGGCTGGCCTTATCCCGATTGGAAAAGCGCGGCGCTCCACGGTATCGGGATCACCGGCACAAGGTCGATGGCGACGTGCATGTGGACATCAAAGCTGTCACGCCCTAAGCCGCCCCGCCTCGTCCCTTCAAGGTCGGATCGAGCGCGTCGCGTAATCCGTCGCCCAGCAGGTTCAGGCCCAAGACCGACAGCGCGATGGCGACGCCGGGCGCGATGGCCAGGTGAGGGGCCTGGGAGAGATAGGTCTGCGCGTCGCTCAACATGCGGCCCCAGCTCGGATTGGGCGGGCGCACGCCAAGGCCCAGATAACTCAGGCCCGCTTCGGTCAGGATGGCGAGCGCGAGCTGGATCGTCACCTGGACGATCAGCGCACCCGCGATGTTGGGCATCACGTCTTCCCAGGTGATCCGCAGCGGATGCTTGCCGATGGCGCGGGCCGCCGCGATGTAGTCCAGCGTCCAGACCTGCAGCGCGACGCCGCGCGTGACGCGGGCGAAGACGGGAATGTTGAATACAGCAATCGCCAGGATCGCCGCCAGCGGACCCGAACCGACCAATGCGCCGATCATGATGGCCGAGAGCACGGCGGGGAACGCGAAGACCACGTCCGACACGCGCATGGCGATCTCGTCGGCGATGCCCTTCCAGGCGGCGGCCGCGCAGCCGATAGCCGTGCCGATGGCTGCTCCCAGGAGAACCGCCGGCCACGCGATGGCGAGCGAGTTCCAGGCGCCGACCATGAGGAGCGAAGTCACGTCGCGGCCGAAATGATCCGTGCCGAGGAGGCCGAGTTCGCCGGGCGCTTTCAGGCGCATGGCGACGCGCACGCGCGTCGGCACTTCCGGCGTCCAGACGAGCGACACGAGGGCGGTGACGATCAGCAGCGTCGTGAGAATGCCGCCGATGACGAGGGCGGAATTCAGCGGGATGCGGGAACGCTTGCTCATGACCGCCCCCGCAGGCGCGGGTCGAGGATGGCATAGCCGATATCGACGATGAAGTTCACGACGATCACAAGTCCGGAAAAGATCAGCACGATGTCCTTGATCACCACGAGGTCGCGCTGGTTGAGCGCCTGATAGGCGAGCCTCCCGAGGCCCGGCAGGTTGAACACATTCTCGACGAGGATCGCGCCGCCGAAGAAGAACGAGAGCTGCAGTCCCAGGATCGTCGTGACCGGAATGAGCGCATTCGGCACCACGTGACGGCGCAGGGTGCCGCCCTTGTCGACGCCTTTGGCACGGGCGGTGCGCACGAAATCGGCGCCGATCACTTCGAGGGTTGCAGAGCGTGTGACGCGCGTCAGCACGGCGGCCTGGGGCAGGGCGAGCGCCACGGCGGGGAGCAGAAGAGCCTGGAAGGCCGGCCAGATCCCCGCATTCCAGCCAGGGAAGCCGCCGGCCGGAAACCAGCCGAGCCAGGTCGAAAAGAAGAGGATGAACAGCAGGCCGATCCAGAAGTTCGGCACTGCCACACCGAGTTGGCTGAATACGAGCACAGCGCGATCCACGATCCCATCGCGCCTTGCCGCCGCCGCCACGCCGAGCGGCAGCGCGAGCACGGTCGAGATCAGGATTGCGAGCAGGCTCAGCGGCAGCGTCACGTTCATGCGTTCCGCCACGAGTGTCGAAACCGGCATCTTGTAGGTGATCGACTGCCCGAGATCGCCGTGCAGGAGCCCGCCGACCCAATGCAGGTAGCGCACGAGCGCCGGCTGATCGAGCCCGAGTTCTTGTCTCAAGGCAGCGAGCGTGTCCTCCCGGGCCGCCGTGCCGAGCATGATGGCGGCCGGATCACCGGGAAGCACTTCCAGGATGAGAAAGATCGCCAGCGAGACGGCCAGCAGCGTGACGGCCAGCGAGACGAGGCGCGAGATGATGAGACGCGGCATCATTCAGGTACTATCCGTTCCCATTCCCTGGAGGTGAGGGCGGTGGGTGGTCTGATCGAAGATGATCAATTCCGTCATCACCGGCCTTGTCCGGTGATGACGATCCGAAGAGCAAAGAGTCCTTCCAATCGAGATGGCCGGGTCAAGCCCGGCCATGACGTGTGGAGGTTTCTCATGAAGGACGGTGCGCAGACATGCGCGAGTTTACTCCGTCCACGAAACCTCTGTGACGTCGTTCGACGGGATCGGCGAGTTCTCCCACAGACCCTGCACCTTAGCGTTCCAGACGCCGAGCTTCGGCAGCTGGAAAAGGAAGAGGGCGGGGACGTCCTCGGCCAGGATCTTCTGCGCCTGCGCATATTTCGCGTAGCGGGCCTTCTCGTCCGTGGTCTTGGAGGCGTCCGCCACTAGCGTCTTGAACGTGTCGTTCTTGTAGTTGAAGTAATAGTTGTCGCGGGCGAAGATATCGATGTCCAGCGGCTCCGTATGAGCCACGATGGTCATGTCGTAGTCCTTGGCCTTGAACACTTCCTCGATCCACTTCGCCGGGAATTCCGTCGGAATGATCTTCAGGTCGACGCCGACTTCGGACAGCATCGCCGAGAGGAGCTCCGCTGAGCGGCTTGCATAAGCCATCTGGGGCGATTTGATCGTAATGGACAGGCCGTTGCCGTATCCCGCCTCCTGCAGCAGAGCCTTCGCCTTCTCGGGGTCGTAGGGAATGACGCCCGTCATGTCCACGAAGGCCGGATTGTTTGGCGAGAAGAAGCTGCCGATGGGCTGTCCGAAACCCGAATAGGCGCCATCGACCAGCGCCTTGCGGTCCACCGCATGCATCAGCGCGCGGCGCACGCGCACGTCGTCGAAGGGCTTCTTGGCATTGTTCATGCCGGCGACGACCTCGCCCTCCGTGTTTCCGGCGACGGCCTTGAAACGTGAATCCTTCTGGAACTCGGCGAAGAGTTCCGGCGCGCCGAGATTGGGGAAGGCATCCACGTCGCCGGCCTTGAGGGCTGCGACCTGAGCCTGCGCGTCGCTGATGAACCGGAAGGTGACGCTGTCGAGCTTGGTCTTGTCTTTCTGCCAGTAATCCGGGTTGCGCACGAGCTCCACTCGGTCGCCGCGCGTCCAGGATTTGAACTTGAAGGGGCCCGTGCCGACCGGATTGGCAGCATTGTTAGCCGCAGATTCCGGTGCCACGATCACCGCGTCGCCCCAGCCGAGATAGTACAGGAAGTTGCCCGAGGTCTCCTTGAGCTTGATCACCACGGTCGCGGGATCCGGCGTTTCGATGGAGGTGATCGGCGCGAAGATCTGTTTCTGCGCGTTGGTCGATTTCGGATCGCGCGCGCGGTCGAAGGCGAATTTCACATCGGCCGAATCGAAGGTCGAGCCGTCGTGGAACTTCACGCCTTCCTGCAGGTGGAAGGTATAGGTCAGCCCGTCCGGCATGATTTCCCAGCTCTTCGCCAGCAGCGGTTGGACCTTGCCGTTCCGGTCGATCCGCACGAGACCCTCGTAGAGGTTGACCCAGGTCACTTCGCGGATGGCCACGGGAGCGGCTATCGTCGGATCGAGGCCCGGCGGCTCGATGGGCATGCCCACCACGAGGGAGGTCTTGGCGGCAAAGGCCGGGATGACGCTGACGGAGAGGAACAGGGCGGCAGTCAGGAGGCGCTTCGTCATCAGGGCTTGAACTCCATCCAGAGGGAGGTGCGACAGGTCGCGATGGCACCAGCTTACGCAGGCCCGCGCCGGATGGAAGATGCTGATTACGGATTCTTCACTTAACTTAGGCGTCGCTGGGACTTAAGCATCGGGATGAAATGATCTGCCGAACCCCACCGTAGGGGGCCTCGGGCAGCATGAAAGGCTTGAAATGGCTCTTGAGACCGCACGGGTGCCGACCACCAACGGCGCCAGATACCTCCAGCAGCTCTGCAAGCACTGGAGCCACAAGCTCGACGTCCAGCTCTCGGAGAACGAGGGCATCGTCCGCTTCCCGGCCGCCGTCGCGACGATGAAGGCCGATCCCGATGCGTTGACGGTGAGCGTGGAAGCGGAGGACGGCGAGACGCTTCAGAGGATGAAAGGCGTCGTTGCCTCCCATCTCGACCGCTTCGCCTTCAAGGAAGCTCCGCTGCCATTCGAGTGGAAGGCCTGAAGAGATTGCCTCATGTCATTCCCGGCAGCTGAAAGGCCGGGAATGACACGCTGTCGTCATGGCCGGGCTTGTCCCGGCCATCCCGATGGGCGCTATGCTCTAACAAGTCGAGATCACCGACACACGGCCGGTGATGACGTCGGTAGGGGGGCTAAATACACCGCCCGCCGTCGACCTCCAGCACCACGCCGGTGATCATGCTGGCCTCGTCCGAGGCGAGATAGAGCGCCGCGTTGGCGATGTCCTGCGGGGTGGAGAAGCGGCCGAGCGGGATCGAGTTGACGAACAGCTCGCGCTTCTGGGGTGTGTCCTCGCCCATGAAGGTGGCGAGAAGCGGCGTCTCGCCGGCCACTGGCGCAAGCGCGCAGACGCGAATCTTGTTGGGGGCCAGCTCCACGGCCATGGACTTGGTCATGGTGTGCACGGCACCCTTGGTGCTGTTGTACCAGGTGAGACCGGGACGAGGGCGCAGGCCCGCCGTCGAGCCCACATTGATGATCGCGCCGCCGCCTTGCTTCTGCATCAGCGGAACGGCCGCTTTGGCGAAGAGATAGATCGACTTCACGTTGACAGCGAAAACGCGGTCGAACTCGTCTTCCTCGACTTCCAGCATCGGCCGGTTGCGATGGCTGATGCCAGCGTTGTTGACGACGATATCGAGCTTGCCGAAGGACGTGATGGTCTTCTCCACGGCGGCATTCACATCGGCGGCCTTCGATACGTCGGCGGCAAGGCCGATGGCGGAAGTGCCGATCTTCTCCGCAGCAGCCTTGGCCGCTGCTTCATTGATGTCGATGATGGCGACCTTCGCGCCCTCGCGGGCGAAGGTTTCCGCGATGCCCAGACCAAATCCGGATCCGGCGCCGGTGATGAGCGCCACCTTGCCTTCAAGGCGATTCATGTTTCTTCCCTTTCGACATGTGTTTTCCTCCTTGTGAGGAGGGATAGAGGTAGTGAAACGGCAGCCATCCTATGACGTCATGGCCGGCCTTGTGCCGGCCATCCCGCTTCTGTGAAGCGCTGCGCTCTTCCAATCGAGATCACCGGCACAAGGCCGGTGATGACATAGGAGGTGCGAGCCGTCCTCGCTTTATCCATGCGCGATGACGAGCGTCTTGGTCGTCGTGAACTCGACCAGACCCTCGAAGCCCTTCTCACGGCCGTGGCCCGAGCGGCCGAAGCCGCCGAAGGGCAGCTCGATGCCGCCGCCGGCGCCGTAGCAGTTCACGAAGACCTGACCTGCCCGGATGGCACGGGCGACTCGGGTCGAACGCATGGCGTCGCGGGTCCACACGCCTGCGGCAAGGCCGTAGGGCGTGCCGTTGGCAAGCCGGACAGCCTCCGCCTCGTCGTCGAAGGGCGTCGCCACCAGAACCGGACCGAAGACCTCTTCCTGGGACAGGATGCTCTCGTGCGGCACCGGAGCCAGGAAGGCGGGAGCCACGTAATAGCCGCCGGCCGGAGCATCGGACGCCACCGCGCCTTCGCCGATAACGTTCAGCCCCTCGTTGCGGCCGCGCTCCAGATAGCCGAGGACGCGGCGCTGCTGGGCCTGGTTGATCATCGGCCCAAGATCGGGCTCGTGCTCGGGATGCCCGGCGCGGAGCGTCCGGAAACGCTCGGCCACCGCGTCGACCACTTCCTGGAAGATGCCGCGCTGGATCAGCAGGCGGCTGCCGGCCGAGCAGGTCTGGCCGCCGTTCTGGATGATGGCATTGACGAGTGTGGGGAGGGCGCGCTCGAGATCGGCATCGTCGAATACGACCTGGGCCGACTTGCCGCCGAGTTCGAGGGTGACGCCCACATGGTTCCTGGCCGCTGCCGTCTGAACGGCGGTGCCGGTCTCGGGGCTGCCGGTGAAGGACAGGAAATCGATGCCGGGATGGGCGGCGAGCGCCGCGCCCGCCGTGCGGCCGAGACCCGTCACCACGTTGAGGGCACCGTCCGGGAAGCCGACTTCGCGGGCGAGCGCCGAGACGCGCAGGATGGTGACCGAGGCATCCTCCGCGGGTTTCACCACGGTGGCGTTGCCGGCCGCGAGGGCCGCGCCGACAGAACGGCCGAAAATCTGCATCGGGTAGTTCCAAGGCACGATGTGGCCGGTGACCCCGTGCGGCACCCGTTCGACGCCGATGAAATGGGTGCTGAGATAGGGGATCACGTCCCCATGCAGCTTGTCGGCGGCGCTGCCGTAGAACTCGAAGTAGCGGGCGAGCGCGATGGCGTCGGCGCGAGACTGGCGCAGGGGCTTGCCGTTGTCGCGGCTCTCCAGGATGGCAAGCTCGTCCGCGCGGGCCTCGACGGCGGCGGCGAGCTTCATGAGCAGGCGTCCGCGCTCCGTCGCGGTCAGCTTGCCCCAGGAGCCCTCGAAGGCCGCGCGGGCGGCCTTGACGGCCTCGTCGATGTCATGGGCCGTTCCGGCGGCGATGCGGGCGAGGAGCGAGCCGTCGATCGGCGAGAGCACGTCGAGGGTTATTCCGTCGCAAGCCGGGCGCTCCTGACCTCCGATGAGGTTCTGGAACACCATGTTGGGCGCGAGGGTCGTGCTGACCTGATCGTTCACGGTTGTCGTCTCCCTAAATCATCTTGTTCATGCCTGGCACGGCGGCCAGCAGCTGACGCGTATACGCATCCCGCGGATGCGCGAAGAGTTGCGCGGTTTCCGCCATTTCTACAATCCGGCCTTTTTGCATAACTGCCACGCGGTCGCAGATCTGGGCGGCGACCCGCAGATCGTGGGTGATGAAGAGAATGGCAAGACCGAGCTCTTCCTGAAGCCCTCGGAGCAGCTTGAGAATCTCCGCCTGGACCGACACGTCGAGGGCGGAGACGGCTTCGTCCGCCACCAGCACGTCCGGCTTCATGGCGAGCGCCCGGGCGATGCCGATGCGCTGGCGCTGGCCGCCGGAGAACTCGTGCGGATAGCGCTCGATCGCCTGGGCAGGCAGGCCGACCTTCTCCAGGAGGATCCGGGCATCGTCCAGCGCTTTCGCCGGATCTTCCCCTTGCGTGATCGGGCCCTCGGCGATGATGCGCCCGACGGTGCGGCGCGGGTTGAGGGAGGCGAAGGGGTCCTGGAACACCATCTGGATCCGGCGCCTGTAGGGGCGCAACTCGCGCTGGGACAATGCGCCGAAGTTCAGATCCCCAATCTCGATGACCCCGCCGTCGGGCTCGATCAGGCGCAGCACGCAGCGCCCGACGGTCGACTTGCCGGAGCCCGATTCACCGACGAGACCCAGAGTTTCTCCGCGCCGGACATCGAAGCTCACCGCATCGGCGGCCTGGACCTCGCGGCTCTTGCGAAAGAATCCGCGTCCGCCGTAGGCCTTGGTCAGGTCATTGACCTTCAGGGCAATGGGCTGTCCGGCAAGAGATTTCGGGGCCGGCGGGGTCAGTGAAGGCACCGCTGCCAGGAGGCGCTTCGTGTAGGGGTGTTGGGGCCGCGTCAGCACCTCGTCGGCCGGTCCCTGCTCGACGAGTTCCCCCTGCTGGAGAACGGCGACCCGATCGGCAATCTCCGCCACGACGCCGAAATCGTGGGTGATGAAGAGCACCGCGGTACCCTTCTTGCGGCGCAGGTTGTCGATCAGCTTCAGGACCTGGGCCTGGGTCGTCACATCGAGGGCCGTCGTCGGTTCGTCGGCGATCAGGAGCTTCGGCTCCAGGGCGAGCGCCATGGCGATCATCACCCTCTGGCGCTGGCCGCCCGAGAGCTCGTGCGGATAGGCCTTCGCGATCAGTTCAGGGTTCGGCAGGTTGACCTCCGTGAGGAGGTCGAGGACGCGCTTCTCTCGCTCGGCTGGCTTTAGAAGGCCATGGGCCCGAAAGGTTTCCGCGATCTGGTCGGCGACTCGCATCACCGGATTGAGGGATGTCATCGGCTCCTGAAACACGGTGCCGACCTCCCGGCCGCGCACGTCGCACCAGCCGGTCTCATCGAGGGCGAGGAGATCGCGGTCGCCGAGACGGATCGAACCGGACAGAACCTTGACCCCCGCCGCGAGGAGACCGATGACCGCCATGGCGGTCATGGACTTGCCGGAGCCGGATTCGCCCACGACGCAGAGTGTCTCGCCCGGATTGATGGAAAGCGACAGGTCCTTGATCGCATGCTGCCGGTCGGCCAGGGCAGGGAGGCCGATGGAGAGGTTTTGGATCGACAGCACGGGGGAAGGAGAGCTCAACATCATGCTCCTGCGGAGATTGGACGCTCATCCTTGCGATCTCTGCCGCTTCGTCAATCCATCTTGTTCCGCGTCATGTTGAGAATGGTGCCCGCTCCGCCATATCATCACCCTCAGATGGAGTTCCGACGACGTGCATGATGCCGTTCCCAATCCGGTGAGAGATAGGCTTCAGGCCTGCCTTGGCGCGCAGCGCTCCGCCTTGGCAGAGCACGGGCCTCTCTCGCCCAAGCGGCGGGCCGCGTGTCTTGAGGGACTGGCAGATGCCATCGTCCGCCATGCGGAGGATTTCGCACAGGCCATCGCGGCCGATTTCGGGCATCGCTCCTTTCATGAAACGAAGCTCGCCGATCTCTACCCGGTGGTGGCGGCCCTGCGCCACGCGCGAAAACATTTCCGCACCTGGATGAAGCCGAGGCGCCGACCGATCCAGCTCATGTTCCAGCCGGGGCAGGGGCGGGTGCTTTATCAGCCGCTCGGCATCGTCGGGATCATCAGTCCCTGGAACTACCCGGTCCAGCTTACGCTCTCGCCGCTCGCCGGAGCGCTGGCGGCGGGCAACCGGGTCATGATCAAGCCGTCGGAGATCACGCCGCACACCTCCACCCTGCTGGAGAAGGTGATCGGCGAGGTGTTCGACCGGTCCGAAGTCGCGGTCGTGCAGGGCAGGCCGGATGTGGCGAAGGCGTTCGCGCGCCTGAAGCTCGATCATCTGTTCTTCACTGGTTCCACGGCGGTCGGGCGTCAGGTCATGCAGGCGGCGGCCGACAACCTCGTACCGGTGACGCTGGAGCTGGGAGGAAAATCTCCCGCCCTCGTGGCGGCCGATTATCCGGTCGAGAAGGCGGCCGAGCGGATTGCCCTGGGCAAGCTGTTCAGCGCGGGGCAGACCTGCATCGCGCCCGATTACGTACTCGTGCCGCGCCCATTGACGGCCGCGTTCGTGTCGGCCTTCCGCGATGCGGTGGCGCGGCTCTATCCAACACTTGCTGACAATCCCGATTACACGGCGATCGTCAGCGACCGGCATTACGAGCGCCTTCGTCAGCTCGTGGCGGACGCCCAGTCCCGCGGCGCTCGCGTGCACGAGATCAATCCAGCAGGGGAGACGTTCGATCCATCATGCCGAAAAATGGCGCCCGTGGTCCTGACGGATGTGCCGGATCCTGCGCTCGTCATGAGCGAGGAGATCTTCGGTCCCGTGCTGCCGGTGGTGGCATATGACGATCTCGACGAAGCCTGCCGCTTCATCGCGGCGCGGCCGCATCCGCTGGCGCTCTATCCGTTCAGTCATGACCGCAGGGCTGTTGACCGAATCCTTGAGCTGACCATCTCGGGCGGCGTGACCGTCAATGATACGCTGCTCCATTGCGTGCAGGAGGAGTTGCCCTTCGGCGGGGTGGGTTCGAGCGGCATGGGTGCCTATCACGGCGAGGCTGGTTTCCGGACCTTCAGCCATGCGAGATCCGTCTTCCGGCAGGCCCGCTTCAACGGCGCCGGGATGACGAAGCCGCCTTACGGCAGCCGCATGAACCGTCTGCTGTCTATGCTGCTGCGCTAGCCACGTGAGCCAGCGGCACGGAGATGTCGTAGGCGACGCCGCCTTCCGCGAAGTTGAGGACCATGAGGCCACCGAGCTCGCCCTCGATGCTGCGGCGGATCAGGCGGGAGCCGAAACCCTGGCGTTTGGGCGGCGGCACGGGAGGGCCGCCGCTTTCCGTCCAGCAGATGCGCAGTTGATCCGGATGATCCTCATGCTCGGTGATCGACCAGCTTACTTCGAGAAGCCCCGTATTGGTCGAGAGCGCCCCGTATTTGGCCGCATTCGTCACCAGCTCGTGCAGAACCAATCCGAGATTGATGGCATAGCGTGCCGGGAGCCTGACATCGGGTCCCGTCAGCACGACCCGCTCGTCGCCTTGCTTGCGATAGGGCGCCAGTTCCTGCTCCGCCACGTCACGCAGCTCCGCCTCGCGCCATGACTTGCGGGTCAGCAGGTTGTGCGTCTTCGACAGTGCGAGCAACCGGCCCTCGAAGGCTTCCTTGAACTGGGCCGGAGACTCCGTGGTGCGCAGGGTCTGGGACGCGATGGACTGGACGGTGGTCAGGGTGTTCTTCACCCGGTGATTCAGCTCGTCGAGGAAGAAGCGCTGCTGTTCTTCCGCGTGCTTCTGTTCCGTGATGTCCTGAAAGATGCCGATGAAATAGGCGGGCCTCTTCTGGATGTCGAAAAAGACGCGGCCCTTGGAGTTGATCCAGCGCAGGCTGCCGTTCGGGAGTCGGATCCGGTATTCGTCCTGGTAGTCTCCCTGGTTCTTGACGGCGTCGTACCATTTCTGGATGACGCGATCCAAGTCTTCGGGGTGGAGGATTTCCAGCCAGTACTTGTTGTCCATCGTCTCGGTGTGGCGAGACAGTCCGAGCATCGTTGCTGCCTGGCTGGACCAGCCGCCGACATTCTTGTTGGGGTCGAACCACCAAGTACCCATGTGCCCCGCTTCCAGGGCAAGGCGCGCGCGCTCCTCGCTGGCCTGAAGCGCCTTCTGCCGTTCGGCCACATCGTCCATCAGGTCGTTGAAGGCCCGCGCCAGGATGCCGAACTCCCCGGATTTTCCCGGCAGGGCAATGCGAGCCTGATAATCGCCCTGCCGCCAGGCGCGTATGCCGCCGGTCACGAGTTCGAAGGGCTTGGTGATGAAAGCGCGGCTGAGAAGGGCGGACAGGGACAGGGCCAGGATGAGCGCGGCCGCGATCAGCATGAAGCCGCGTCTCGCCGCCTGGTTGATCAATGCGAAAGCCGCCTTCGTCGACAGGCCCACATTGATGTAGATGTCGTGGGGGGGCATCGCGATCGGGATGTAGCCGATGATGCGGCGGACGCCGTCGACGCTCGTGGTTTCCGCAGTCCCGGGACTTTTCGCCTTCGCCTGACGCATATATTCCGGAGGCAGAAGCTTTCCGATCAGCTGCTCCGGATTGGGGTTCTGGACAAGGACGATGCCCCTCCGATCGGCTACCGTCAGGGAGCCGTCATCCGGGACGGTGCGCTCCTTCAGCTTTTGGCCGAGCCATTGAAGATCGAGCGCCGCCGCCAGGACGCCGACCACGTCGCCCCGGTCGTTCCAGATCGGCAGGGCGAGAGGCAGGACGGGATGGGGGGCGAGGTCCCCTTCCTCGAAGACCGGAGTATATTCGCCGACGACAAGATCCTTTTCTCCCAGGGCTTGGTGGAAATACGAGCGATCGGCATAATAGTGCTGCGTGTCCACGGTCCCTGTTGGGCGGCAGCGGATATGCCCGCTGATGTCCATCGCCACGAAGGACAGCACATAGGGCACCTTCTCCTGGATGGCCTTCATGTAGGAGCTGCACGCTGCCGTGTCGAAGGAGCGGATGGACGGGGATTCGTCCACGGCCAGCAGAAGGCTGTGGATGCCGTCGAAGATCCGCTCGATTTCCGCGTCCACAAGCTGTGCCTGCCGTATGGCGAGGTCGTTCACCTCCGCTTCCCGTGCGCGGCGCAGCGAGACTTCCGTGTAAGTCCAGATGACGATCGCCGGAAGAACCGAGATCACAGCAAGAAGAAGCAGACGCCTCGTCAGTGTCATGCAAACGCTCAGCTTAACGTGGGAAGGGGATCATAAACTGCGGTAACCGTCCACCCCCTCTAGCAAGGGGGACCGGTCTTGCATCTGCGACGAAGAGGTGTCAGGTGAGCGGGAATGGCGCTTCCTCCTCTTCTTCTCCTTCAGGATATCGCTCTCACCTTCGGCGGCACACCGCTGATCGAGAGTGCCGACCTTTCCGTCTCGCCGGGCGAACGGGCCTGCCTCGTCGGCCGCAACGGCTCGGGCAAATCCACCCTGCTCAAAATCGCCGCAGGCCTTATCGAGGCGGACCGCGGCAAGCGCTTCGTGCAGCCCGGGGCGACCGTGCGCTATCTGGCTCAGGAGCCGGATCTTTCGGCCTATCCCACGACGCTCGCCTATGTGGAGGCGGGCCTGGGACCGGGCGACGACCCTTATCGGGCCCGCTACCTGGTGGAGCAACTGGGGCTGACCGGCGAGGAGAAGCCTTCGGACCTCTCCGGCGGCGAGGCCCGTCGCGCGGCCCTGGCCCATGTATTGGCGCCCCAGCCCGACATACTGCTCCTCGACGAGCCGACGAACCATCTCGACCTCCCGGTGATCGAGTGGTTGGAAGGAGAGCTGAAGGGTCTCCGGTCCGCCCTCGTGCTGATCAGCCACGACCGCCGCTTCCTGGAGAGCCTGTCCCAGGCCACCGTCTGGCTCGACCGGGGCAGGACCCGCCGCATGGATCGGAGCTTCGCCTATTTCGAGGAATGGCGCGATCAGGTCCTTGAGCAGGAGGAGGCGGAGCATCACAAGCTGGGCCGCAAGCTCGTGGCCGAAGCCGACTGGCTGCGTTACGGGGTGACCGCCCGGCGCAAGCGCAATGTGCGCCGCCTCGGCAACCTCCAGGCCATGCGCCAGCAGTACCGGGACCGCCAGCGCGCCGTCGGCACGGTCAATATGAGCCTTGCCGAGGCCGAGCAATCCGGCACCCTCGTGGTCGAGGCG
The DNA here is from genome assembly GCF_052115545.1 of Microvirga sp. 2MCAF35. Classification (NCBI taxonomy): domain Bacteria; kingdom Pseudomonadati; phylum Pseudomonadota; class Alphaproteobacteria; order Hyphomicrobiales; family Methylobacteriaceae; genus Microvirga; species Microvirga sp. 2MCAF35. The sequence goes on along the minus strand of NZ_JBFRGW010000002.1, from coordinate 30,665 downwards.
GAGGGCATCTCGAAATCCTACGGCGACCGCGCAATCGTGTCCAACCTGTCCTTGCGTGTCCTGCGTGGCGACCGGCTCGGCATCATCGGGCCGAACGGGGCGGGCAAGACGACCCTCATCAACCTGCTCACGGGCGTCCTGGCGCCGGACGAGGGACGGGTGCGGCTCGGCTCAAACTTGCAGATGGTCACCCTCGACCAGCGCCGCGCGAGCCTCGACCCCGACGCCACCGTGGCCGAGACCCTGACGGGCGGGCGCGGCGACACGGTCACGATCGGCGGGCAGACGAAGCACGTCGTCGGCTACATGAAGGACTTCCTGTTCGCGCCCGAGCAGGCCCGAACCCCCGTGGGCGTGCTCTCCGGGGGCGAGCGCAACCGCCTCATGCTGGCCCGGGCCCTGGCCCAGCCCTCCAACCTGCTGGTGCTCGACGAGCCCACCAACGATCTCGATCTCGAAACCCTCGATCTCCTGGAAGAGATGATCCAGGATTATTCCGGCACCGTGATCCTGGTCAGCCACGACCGCGACTTCCTCGACCGGACGGTCAGCTCCGTCCTGGTCTCGGAAGGCGACGGGCGCTGGATCGAGTATGCGGGCGGCTACACGGACATGGTCGCCCAGCGGGGCCGTGGCGTTCAGGCCCGCGTGGTCGAGAAGGAAGCAAAGCCCAGGAATGCCGAGAAATCGGCGGCCGCGTCCGCTTCGACGTCGAAGCGCAAGCTCGGCTTCAACGAGCAACACGACCTGAAAACCCTGCCCAAGCGCATGGAAGAGCTGGAGGCCAAGATCGCCAAGGTCCAGGAGATCATGGCCGATTCCGAACTCTACAGCCGGGACCCGGCCCGCTTCCAGAAGGCCATGGATGCGCTGACGCAGCTCCAGACGGAACTGCACGCGGCAGAGGAACGCTGGCTTGAGCTGGAGATGCTGCGGGAGGAACTGGAGGGGTAGCGTCATGGCCGGGCCTGTCCCGGCTAATTCCGGTCAGAAGAGCGATGCGCCTTTCCGATTGAGATCACCGGCACAAGGCCGGTGATGACATGAAGGGAGAGGCTGACAGAATCCCGGACTTCACTAAAGTGACATCACCCGCTCGCTAGAAGCGGATCGTCATTAGGAGGAACGCGATGGAGTGCTTTTCGAGACGTTGCCTGACTGCGATTCTGACGATGCTCTGCCTCGGGGCTGCGCCTGTGGCTCTCATGGCGGCGGAACCCGACCGGGATGTGTTGGCCGACCGCGTGACGAAGCTGTCGCGTGGGACCCAGTGGAAGCCGGTCTCTGCTGTTCCGATCAACTTCCTGACCCATCACCCGCAGGGCATGGTGAAGATCGGCGACACGCTGTTCGTGTCCTCTGTCGAGATCAAGGAACCGACCAAGCGGTTCCCGCAGCCGGTGGACGGCTACGACCGCGACACGGGCGCCGGTGTCGGCCACCTGTTCAAGATCGACATGAAGGGCAACCTCATCGATGAGATCACCCTCGGCGAGGGCACGATCTATCACCCGGGCGGCATCGACTACGACGGCAAGTACATCTGGGTTCCCGTCGCCGAGTACCGGCCGAACAGCCGCTCCATCATCTACCGGGTCGACCCGGAGACGATGAAGGCCGAGGAGATGTTCCGCTTTGCCGACCATGTGGGCGGCCTGGTGCACAACACCGACGACAAGACCCTGCATGGCGTCAGCTGGGGTTCGCGCCGCTTCTACCGCTGGTCTCTCGACGACAGCGGAAAGCCGACGAATGCGAACGAAAGCCCTGAGAAGCTCAGGACGCTCAACACCTCCCATTACCTCGATTACCAGGACTGCAAATATGCCGGCAAAAGCCGCATGCTGTGCTCCGGCGTGACCGAGATGCGGATCTCGCCGGACGCACCCTTGTTCCGTCTCGGCGGGCTCGACCTCGTCAACCTCGCAGATGGGCGCCCGATCTTCCAGACGCCGGTCCTGCTCTGGTCCGCCTCGGGTATGGACATGACCCACAACCCGGTCTGGATGGAAGCGAGCGATGGCGGAATCCGCGGCTACTTCATGCCCGAGGACGACAAGTCCACGCTCTATATCTACGAGACCGACGTGAAGTAGCATCGGACAAAGCCGATACGCTTACGACGTCATCACCGGCCCAGGCGCCTGGATCGAGCCAGGGAAGGTGGGGCGAAGAGGACAAGACCAAGCTCCCAAGGGCCCGGTTTGCCGTCTAACGCTAAATGCTGACGAAGCCCCGCTTCCCCAAGGCACGGATGTGCAGTAACGGAGGTGGGGCTTAGTTTTGTTTGGGTGGAGCGTTCGAGGGTTCATGTTCGACAAGATCCTGATTGCGAACCGGGGCGAGATTGCGTGCCGGGTCATCAAGACCGCCCGGCGCATGGGCATCAAGACCGTGGCGGTCTATTCCGATGCCGACCGGGATGCCCTGCACGTGGAAATGGCCGACGAGGCCGTCCATATCGGCCCGGCCGCCGCCGCCCAGTCCTATCTTGTGATCGAGAAGATCATCGAGGCCTGCAAGGCGACCGGCGCCCAGGCGGTCCACCCCGGATATGGCTTTCTTTCCGAGCGAGAGGCCTTTCCCAAGGCGCTGGCCGAGGCGGGAATCGTGTTCATCGGCCCGAACCCGGGCGCCATCGCGGCCATGGGCGACAAGATCGAGTCGAAGAAGGCGGCAGCCGCCGCCAAGGTCTCGACTGTGCCGGGCTATCTCGGGGTGATCGAGGGCCCTGAACAGGCGGCGCAGATCGCCAATGAGATCGGCTATCCGGTCATGATCAAGGCCTCGGCCGGCGGTGGCGGCAAGGGTATGCGCATCGCGTACTCCGCCGACGAGGTCGCCGAGGGCTTCGCCCGCGCTAAGTCGGAGGCGGCGTCCTCCTTCGGCGACGACCGGGTCTTCGTCGAGAAATTCATCACGGATCCGCGTCACATCGAGATCCAGGTGCTCGGGGACAAGCACGGCAACGTGATCTATCTCGGCGAGCGCGAATGCTCGATCCAGCGCCGCAATCAGAAGGTCATCGAGGAGGCCCCGTCGCCGCTCCTCGACGAGGCCACCCGCCGCCTCATGGGCGAGCAGGCTGTCGCTCTCGCCAAGGCCGTGGGCTATGATTCCGCCGGAACGGTGGAGTTCGTGGCCGGTCAGGACAAGTCGTTCTACTTCCTCGAAATGAACACCCGCCTGCAGGTGGAGCATCCGGTCACCGAGATGATCACCGGCATCGATCTGGTGGAGGAGATGATCCGCGTCGCCGCCGGCGAGCCCTTGAGGCTGTCGCAGTCCGACGTGAAGCTCAACGGCTGGGCGGTGGAGAGCCGCATTTATGCGGAAGACCCGGTGCGCAACTTCCTGCCCTCCACGGGCCGCCTCGTGACCTACCGCCCGCCGCAGGAAGGCGAGCAGGGCGGTGTCACGGTGCGCAACGACACGGGCGTCTACGAGGGCGGCGAGATCTCGATCTATTACGACCCGATGATAGCCAAGCTCGTCACCCATGCGCCGACCCGCCTCCAGGCCATCGAGGCGCAGGCGACGGCCCTCGATGCCTTCGCCATCGAGGGAATCCGCCACAACATCCCGTTCCTTTCGGCCCTGATGCAGCATCCGCGCTGGCAGTCGGGTAAGCTCTCCACCGGCTTCATCGCCGAGGAATTTCCCCAAGGGTTCAAGGCTCCGGCCCCGGAAGGCGAGGTGGCGCTCAGGATGGCAGCCGTCGGGGCTGCCATCGATCACCTGCTCAACGAGCGCAAGCGCCACATCTCGGGCCAGATGCGGCAGGCATCCAGCGTGCAGTTCGATCGCGAGCGGGTGGTGATGCTGGGCGGGGAGCGGCACGAGGTCGTGATCGAGGACATCGACGGCGGCTTTGCTGTCGTAATCGGCGGTCAGTCCTGGCCCATCGTATCGGGTTGGGTGCCCGGCGAACCGGTCTGGAACGGCGCGGTCGGCGGCGAGCAGATTGCGGTGCAGGTCCGGCCGATCCTCAACGGCGTGGTCCTGTCCCACGCGGGTGCTGCGGCCGAGGTGCGGGTCTACACCAGGCGCGAGGCGGAACTCGCCGCCCTTATGCCGGAGCGCCTGGAGGCCGATACGGGCAAGCAGTTGCTCTGCCCGATGCCGGGTCTGGTGAAGGCGATCAGCGTCAGCGTCGGCCAGGAGATCAAGGCGGGTGAGCCGCTCTGCATCGTCGAGGCCATGAAGATGGAGAACGTCCTGCGCGCCGAGCGCGACGGCACCATCTCCAAGATCCATGCCAAGGAGGGCGACAGCCTCGCGGTCGATGCGGTGATCATGGAATTCGCATAACGCGGTCACATTCGGTCGGTATTCTTCAAGATCGGCCAGCGACTAAATAAGCGGGATACAGCTTTCGGAAAATACAACCTGGACGTCATGGCCGGGCTTGTCCCGGCCATCCCGATAGAGAAAAGCTCGGCCCTTCATGTCATCGGGATCACCGACACAAGGCCGGTGATGACGTGGAGGAGATGGGCAAAATCTCCTGATGACACCGGCAAAGAAGAAGGCCCTGAAGTCCATGCCCCTCTATTTCGCCTATGGGTCCAACATGGACCAAGCCGCCATGCTCCAGCGCTGCCCCGCGTCCAAGCCGGTCGGTATCGGGCGGCTCATGCGGCATCGCTTCATCATCTTCGAGGAAGGCTATGCCTCCGTGATGCGGGATCCGCAGCGCGCCGTGTGGGGCATGGTCTGGGACTTGGCCCTGGCGGACATGCCTGCCCTCGACCGCTACGAGAGCCTCGCGACGGGCCTCTACACCAAGGTCATCCAGCCCATCGTGACGGAGCATGGGCCGCGCCGGGCCGTAGTCTATATCGGACGGAGCGCCACGCCGGGCACCCCGCTGCCGGGCTATATGGAAGGTGTTGTGGAGGCCGCCCGGCTTGCAGGCCTGCCGGAGGATTACATTCGGAGCCTAGGCGGGTGGTTGCCCAGGACCCAACCCGCCGGAACGGTGTCTCAAGTTCCCAAAGTCCGCCCGCTCTGGGGCGCTCCTTCGGGGACGATCCGCAAGACCCGCTGAGCCCGCGTGAAAGCCGACGAAATCCTGCGCACGCTGGATCCGCAGAATGCAGAGCGCATTATCCAGACGCTGGACGAAATGACGGCTGGCGTCATACCGCACTAACGATAGGGCCTGATGACCGCACATCGAACGTCACACGTACTGATCCATGGACTCGTCCAGGGCGTGAGTTTTCGCGCCTGGACCCAGCATCAGGCGCAGTTGCATGGCCTCAAGGGCTGGGTCCGCAACCGGCGGGACGGGACGGTCGAGGCGGTGTTCGCGGGGCCCGAGAACCTCGTCGAGTTGATGCTGAAGGCCTGTCACGAGGGGCCCGCCGGCTCGCGGGTGGATAAGGTCGAGATCCTCGATCAGGGCGATCGCGAAGACGATCTTTCGGGTCGGTTCGAGGTTCGGGGAACGGCCTAACCTTTTGCCGGTGCCCCAGTCTCGACCGGACCGCCCGCATTCTTCCAGGCGGTGAAGCCGCCTTCCACATGAGCGACCGGGTTCAGTCCCATGTCCTGTGCCGTTTTCGTCGACAGTGCAGAGCGCCATCCTGCGGCGCAGAAGAACACGAAGGTCTTGTCCTGGGCGAAAACGGGCTTGTGATAAGGGCTTTCCGGATCGATCCAGAATTCCAGCATGCCACGCGGGCAATGCACCGCGCCGGGAACGCGGCCCTCGCGCTCGAGCTCACGGGGGTCGCGCAGGTCCACGAAGACCACGTCGTCCCGGCCGTGCAAGGCTATGGCCTCGGCGACGGGCAAGGTCCTGATCTTCGCATTGGCTTCGTCGAGCAATGCCTTGTAGCCGCGGGTGATCGTCTGAGACATGAAGGGTCGCTCCCCATTGAGGCTTTGCACAAACTGGGCAAGATGGCGGCGGAGTCAACTGGAGGCGACGGGTGCTGGGTTTCACCAATCTCGATTATGGGGCGCTGGCTTTCTTCCTCATCGCCTGGCTCGGGTATCATGCCGCGCTCGAACTCACGCCTGCCGGGCAGACAAGCCTCAACAGGCTCATGAACCAGTACCGCTACCGCTGGATGGAGCAGATGGTGGTGCGGGAGAACCGGATCGTCGACACCACCATCATGGCCTCGCTCATGAACGGCACCGCGTTCTTCGCTTCGACGTCGCTCATCGCCATCGGCGGCGTGCTGGCTCTCCTGCGCTCGGCCGATTCCGTGCTGCCGCTTTTCGCCGATCTCCCGTTCGGAGAGCCGCCGACGCGGCTCGGTTGGGACGTGAAGGTGATCGGCCTCGCGGTGATCTTCGTCTATGCCTTCTTCAAGTTTGCCTGGTCGTACCGCCTGTTCAACTACATGGCGATCATCGTCGGGGCGGTTCCCGTGCTGAAGGAGAACAACCGCGAGGAGGCGCTGACGGTCGCCCGTCAGGCCGCCGCGATGAATGCGGTGGCGGGCAAGCATTTCAATCGGGGACAACGGGCTTTTTTCTTCTCGCTGGCCTATCTCGGCTGGTTCGTAAGCGCCTATCTCTTCATCGGCGCAACGGCCGGTGTTCTCCTCGTCATGTGGCGACGGCAGTTCCTGTCCGATGCTCATGATGCAGCCTTGAGGTCAACCGATGCCTAAGAACGCGGTACCCGAGGAGTTGGAGGCGACCATGCTGGCCCTGCTCGAAGAACGTGGCCCTGGCAGGACCATCGGCCCGGCCGATGTGGCTCAGGCCATCGGCGGCAATCAGCCGGAAGGCTGGGGGCCCCTGATGCAGCCGGTCCGGAAGGTGGCCGTGCGCCTCATGAAGGAGGGACGCATCGTCATCCTCCGCAAGGGCCGTCCGGTCGATCCCGACGATTTTCGCGGAACCTATCGGTTGGGGCTGCCTTCGGAAGCGGAAACCTGAGGTCCTGGAAAGAGCCTCGACGTCCGCCCTGTCGCATAATAACCGATCAGGCCGACCCATTCCTTGGTTCCAAGATCCAGCCGCCTCAGGCCTTCCGAGATGAAGGAGAAGGGGTGTTGCGTGTTGGATCCACCGCCCGTCCGGAAATCCACCGGATAGGGCGTGACCGGAAAGGCAATCTTCTCGAACACGCCAACGGCACGCGGCATGTGCCAAGCCGATGTCACGAGCAGCCAACGCTCGCCCTCTTTGGGCTTGGCCAGCTCACGGGAAAACACCGCATTTTCGGATGTGGTGCGCGAACGGTCCTCCACCAGCATGCGTGCCGGGTCGATGCCGATGCTCTTGAAATAGGCCGCGATGATGGGGGCTTCCGCGGTCCCGTCCCCGAAGACCGTACCGCCTCCGCCTGAGATCAGGATACGGGCGCCCGGATAGCGGTGGGCGAGCTGAATCGTATCGAGGACACGCTCGGCCGATTCATTGGAGACGATCATGCCCCGCGAGGCGGAATCCGCCGCCTCCACGGAGCCGCCGAGCAGGATGATCCCGACGACCGGCTGCCCGTCATCGCGGAAGGGCGGGAAACGCTCTTCCAGCGGGAGCAGGATATAGCTGGCGATGGGAAGAAGCCCCAAGGCGATGGTGCACAGGGTGAAGACGAGGCTCAGGCCGATGCCGAAACGCCGGAAGCGCTTGAAGAGGGCCAGGATCAATCCAAGAAGAATGAGGCTGATCAGGAGATTGGATGGGGTGGCGAAAAACCACGCGATTTTCGAGACGTAGTAGAACACCCGCCATCCTTTGCCTTCGATGCCTGAAACCTCGTTCTCGGCGGCAGACCGGAAATCCATCTCCGTCATCATCGGCCTTGTGCCGGTGATCCCGCTTCTGAAGAGCGTGACGCGTTACACATCGAGATGGCCGGCACAAGGCCGGCCATGACGTGCAGAGACTATGGAGGCCTTGCGAAACAAAGCTGCCTTACGATCTGTTCGCCTCGGCCTCGTAGCGGGCCTTGGTCTCGGCGTTCGGCGGATACAGGCCGGGGAGGGGAACGCCCTTTTCCACTTCGCGCATGACCCAGAGTTCGTAGCGTTCCTGCTCCACGGCGGCTTTGGCGACCTCTTCCACCATGGCTGCGGGGATCACCACGACCCCGTCGCGGTCGGCCACGATCACGTCATCGGGGAAGATGGCGACGCCGCCGCAGCCGATGGGCTCCTGCCAGCCGACGAAGGTGAGGCCCGCCACGGACGGCGGAGCGGCCACGCCCGCGCACCAGACCGGCAGGTTCGTGCCTTCGACACCGGCCGCATCGCGCACCACGCCGTCCGTGATGAGGGCAGCGACGCCGCGCTTCTGCATGCGGGCCGTGAGAATGTCACCGAAGATGCCGGCATCGGTGACACCCATGGAATCGACGACCGCGATGCAGCCTTCCGGCATGTCCTCGATGGCCGCGCGGGTGGAGCGCGGTGAGGCCCAGGATTCCGGCGTCGCCAGATCCTCGCGGGCCGGGACGAAGCGCAGGGTGAAGGCGCGGCCGACCATCTTCTCGGTGGCATTGAAGGCCGGCATCGGTCCCTTCATCCAGCAGCGGCGGACGCCCTTTTTCAGCAGCACGGTGGTGATCGTGGCGGTGGAGGCGGCGCGCAGGGCGTCGGCGATGGTCTTGTCGAGAGTCATGAGAGGTTCCTGACGTTGGGGTAGTTACTCATAACGGCCACCCGCCCCGAATGCCACCATAAGACCTTGCGATTTCCTGCATCAATGTTTCGTTGTTGTGATGCTAATATCAGGGGTCTGTCCAGGTGCAATGCTGAATGAAACGCTTCCTTGCCATTTTGCTCCTGTGCTTCGCCATCGTTGCCCCGCCGGTCTCGGCAGCGCCGCTGAAACCCGATGAAGCGCGTCATGCTGTGCAAGGCCTCGTCGCGGAGGTTTTGGACGCTTTGGCAAACCGGGATTTCTCGAAGCTCGCATCGTTCATCGGCGGGGAGGGGCTGATCGTGAGCCCCTATGCGATGATCGATAACGGCGACGTGCGCCTGTCTCGCGCCGAGGTCGAGCATTGCGCCACGGATCCTCGGGTGCGCCATTGGGGCGAGAAGGACGGCAGCGGCGATCCCATCGAGGCCGATTGCCGCCGCTACTTCGAAGAGTTCGTATGGAACACGGATTACCGCAAGGCGGACGAGGTGTTCTACAACGAGCCGCGCCAGCGGGGAAACGATATCAACAATAATCATGCCTTCGCGTCCGACAGCATCGTCGTCGAACTGCATGTGCGAGGAAAAGGCGACGCGGCGGAGATGAACTGGAAAAGCCTGCGCCTGATCTTCCGCGGAGGGAACGAAGCCCTGTCCCTGATTGCCATCACCCGGGACGTGTGGACGATCTGAGCGAAGTGTCGCACGTCCGGAATTCCTGGCATTTCTCAAAGACCCTCTTTGAAAGATGAGGTTGACCTGGAACGGGCGCAGGCTCTTATGCCGTCCAAAGGACGAGATTCGCGCCGTCCATGAACAATACGGATGCGGGGTAGGGGATGTCCGAATTCCAGAATCGCGGCCTGTCGGCCTCCGCCTCTCTCGACAGGAGCATCGAGCGCCCCTGGGTCGTCCTCAAACAGACTTTGCTCGTGGCGGCTCTGATCCTGCTGCCCCTTTTCTACACGGTCGTGCCGCCGCTGGAGGATTACCCCAATCACCTGGCGCGGATGCAGGCCCTCGCAGGCATCCCGGGCAACGAGTCCCTGTCCCGGTTCTACGAGGTCGCCTGGGCGCCGATTCCCAATCTCATCATGGATCTGATCGTCCCGCCGCTGGTCCCTGCGCTCGGGGTCTATGCCGCCGGTCGGGTTTTCGTGGCGCTGACCCTCCTCCTCATGCTCCTGGGGCCGATGCTGCTGCACCGCACGCTCGACGGGCGCTGGTCGGCCTGGCCGCTCGTGGGCGGATTGTTCGTCTATAACGGCTTTCTGTTCACGGGCCTGATGAACTACCTGTTCGGCGTGGGGGCGGCGGTGCTGGGCCTCTCCGTCTGGATCAGGCTCTGCGGGAAGCCGGTAATCGTCCGGGCCCTGGCGAGCTTCGTCTTCTGCGCGATTCTGTATGTCTGCCATCTGTCGGCCCTCGGTCTCTACGGTCTCGGCATCGCCAGTTTCGAGTTCTGGCGGCTCTGGACGCAGAAGGCCTGGAAGCCCGCGCCCCTGCTCAGGAGCGCCCTGGCACTCGGCGTGCCGTTCCTGCCTTTCCTCTACTTTCTCATCAGCAGCCCGACCTGGGGGCTCTCGCACGACATCGTCTGGGAATCACAGGGCAAGTTCGAAGCCCTCACGCTTTTCTTTTCGGTCTATTCGGATGTCACCGACATCCCGTTCCTGATCCTGATCGCCATCGCCATCGGGATCGCCGTCAAACGAGGCCTGGTCAGCTTTCATCCGGCCGGCTTGATCGTGGCCGGCGTGCTGACGCTGGCCTTTCTCGCCATGCCGCGCATGGCCTTCGGCTCCTGGATGGCCGACCAGCGGATCGTCGTTGGCATCTTCTTCATGACGCTCGGCTTCATCTCGGTCGATCTGAAGAGGCTCGAGAACCACAATGCCTTCTTCGCGGTCTGTCTTGTCGCAATCGCCTTTCGCGTCGTGGACGTTTCAGCGCATTGGGTAGCCATCTCGCAGCCGCTTCAGGAGCTGAAAAGCTCGCTGCGCCTCATGCCACCGGGGTCGCGCCTGCTCGTCACCCAGGCGGACGATCCGGCCGAGGGGCCTGTGGACGCCGCCTTGTCCCATGCGCCGACGCTTGCGGTGATCGAGCGGTCGGCCCTCGTCTCCCGCCTGTTCGTCGTGCCCGGAAAGCAGATCCTTCACGCACGACCGGAATACGGCGGGCATGTCGACACGGAAGACGGGGATACGCCGCGCATCAGCCAGATCATCGTGGCTGCGGACGAAGATGAAGCTCCAGCCGATGGTCCCCATTATTGGGATCGCTGGACGGAATTCTACGACTATCTGATTGTGCTCGGCACCGATCCGGACGAGACGGCCAATCCCGCGCCCGATCTCCTGAAGATCGTGCACAATGGGCGCGGGTTCCAGCTCTATAAGGTCAGGAAAGATTCCTGAAGCATCGGACGTGAACTCGAACGCACGTTCTATGATCTAAGCCGTCTTGGTAAACAGCTCGCGCCCGATCAGCATGCGGCGGATCTCGCTCGTGCCAGCGCCAATCTCGTAGAGTTTCGCGTCGCGCAGCAGGCGGCCCGTCGGATAATCGTTGATATAGCCGTTGCCGCCGAGGAGCTGGATTGCGTCCAGAGCCATCTTCGTCGCGTTCTCGGCCGCGTAGAGGATGGCGCCGGCCGCGTCCTCGCGAGTGGTCTCACCGCGGTCGCAAGCCTTGGCCACCGCATAGACATAGGCCTTCGCGGCATTCATGGTCACGTACATGTCGGCGACCTTGCCCTGCACGAGCTGGAACTCGCCGATGGCCTGTCCGAATTGCTTGCGTTCGTGGATGTAGGGCAGGACCACGTCCATGCAGGCCTGCATGATGCCCGTTGAGCCCGCAGCCAGCACGGCACGCTCATAATCGAGGCCCGACATGAGCACGTTCACGCCCCGCCCGACCTGACCGAGCACGTTCTCTTCCGGCACATCGCAATCCTCGAACACAAGTTCGCAGGTGTCGGAGCCGCGCATGCCGAGCTTGTCGAGTTTCTGGTGCGTGGAGAAGCCCTTGAACCCTTTCTCGATCAGGAAGGCCGTAATGCCGCGCGGGCCCGCTGCCGGGTCGGTCTTGGCGTAGACCACCAGCGTATCGGCCGTGGGGCCGTTGGTAATCCACATCTTGTTGCCGTTGAGCACGTAGCGGTCGCCCCGTTTCTCGGCGCGGGTGCGCATGGAGACCACGTCGGAGCCGGAGCCGGGCTCGGACATGGCGAGCGCCCCGAGATGCTCACCGGAGATAAGCTTCGGCAGGTAACGACGCTTCTGGTCCTCATTGCCGTTGCGACGGATCTGGTTGACGCAGAGGTTCGAGTGAGCGCCGTAGGACAAACCGACCGACGCGGAGGCGCGGGAAATCTCCTCCATGGCGATCACGTGTTCGAGATAACCGAGCCCCGCTCCGCCATATTCCTCCTCGACCGTGATGCCGTGCAGGCCGAGATCGCCCATCTGGGGCCAGAGATCGCGCGGGAACTGGTTCGTCCGGTCGATCTCCTCGGCGCGGGGCGCGATTTTCTCCTGGGCGAAATCGCGAACGGTTTCGCGGATGGCGTCGGCGGTCTCGCCGAGATCGAAATTGAAGCCCTTGGCGGCATTCTGCAGCATCTGTTCCTCCCGGTTCCATTCGCCCGCCCATGATCGCAGACGGAGACGGATCGCTTTTCTGATTGCCTATTTTGGTCAGCAATGCTGCCCTTATCAAGCGAAGAAGTTGGAGAAGTTTGATCGAAGGGAGGGCAATAAAAAAACTCCCCGACCGGAGCAGGGGAGTTTTAGACTTTGGGATGGCCTTACGATCAGAGAACGAAGTCGCTGAGCTTCAGAATTTCCGGCTTGTTCTTGAGCTGGATTTGAAACTCGGCCGCTGCGTCCTTATCCGTGTTACCGGAGAGAATGCCCGCTTTGGCATCGTAATGAAGCTGTCCAGCCTTGGTGAAATGCTTCTTGCCGGTCAGAAGAGACTTGAAGGCGTTGTTGCCGGCAGCCTTCGTATCAGCATCGATCCCGCTGAGGTCGATCTTATCGACGCCATACTCGAAGTTCACAATGGTATCGCGCTTCTTGCCGAGGCCCACATCAGCCCGGCTGGAGAAGTAGAAGATATCCGCATCCAGGCTGCCGGTGAGAACATCCCGACCTGCGGTCCCGGCAAGGATGTTGGCGCCGCCGGAAGACTCATCATCAGCATTATCCTCAGAAGGAGGAGCGACTACGGACGCGCCCGGATCGGTTCCAGGGGTGGCGTCGGGCTTACGTCCGAGAGCTGCCAGAACGTCCTCCATATGCCAAACGGTGCCGCCAAAATCGATATTCTCGATGTAGCCGTCGGCCGTGAAATAGCTCTTGATCGTCAACTGACCGACGGAGGCAGTCATCCCATTGCGGAAGTATAGGATGAGATTGGCACCTTCCTTGAAGATACAGGCGATTTCTGAAGGTCCGCCCCATCTGATGTGAACGGTGTCATTCCCGCCTGCATCCTCGATAATATCGCCACCCAGATCAGGGCTACCAGCCGGCCGGTAGACGTCGTCGCCGATGCCGCCCAGGAGTGTGTCAGCTCCTAGTCCACCTGTGAGCGTATCGTTTCCGGCTCCGCCAACGATCGTATCATTTCCGGCTCCGCCGATCAGAACGCCGTCCGCATCGGTTTCGGTGACCAGAGTGCCTTCCGGATAGGTAGGAGTAAAAGGCTCGTCTAAAGTAATAATGCAGCCATCCGGTCCGATTTGATTGATTGCGCCTTGGTTCACCCCGGTTACCATGTATCCATAATCTCGGTTCAAGAATGGTTAATATATATCTATATAACGTTTCGTTGACATGAGCAAGTGAGCTAGGACGTTCCTCTCAAAAACAGGGTCCTGACATACGTGGGCTTGGGTCTTATCAGTCAGCAGTAACAAAAATACAGCACGATTCCTCACGTGCTGAGGGGGGCGGAATCGTCACCGATCCTTCCGTTTCCTTACTCGCCGATGCTGGCGGTCTGGACCGGGTCCATGTTGCGGCAGACACCCTGTGCACTCAGGCGGCTATGATCGCGCGGATCGCAGGCGCTCTGGACGAACATGCGCCATTGGTTTTCCGTGCCGTAGAACGTGTTGCGGTCGACGTCGCCCCTTACGCCGGGAACGCGGCCCGTGGTCGTGAACTGCCAGAAGGTCCAGCGGCGGTTGTTATAGCGCACATGCGGCTCGGCGGCCGTGCTGCGGATCCAGTAGGGATAATCGTTGAACTCGCCTTCCAGAATTTCCTTATGGAAGGTGATGTCCGTGTAGATGATCGGGCGCTTGCCGGTATGGGCTTCCATCTCGCGCAGCATCACGTCGATCATGGCGAGCGCCTGCTCGCGCGGAACTTTCCGGGGGCAGTTCACCGACTGCCCGTTCCATTCCACGTCGAGCACCGGGGGGAGGGCGTCCGGGTCCTTGGGCACGTTGCTCTTGAACCAGGCTGCCTGCTCGTGCGCCGGGCGGCACCAGTAGACGAAGTGGTAGGCTCCGCGCGGCACGCCCGCCCGCTTGGCCTCCTGCCAGTTCTCATGGAACTTGCTGTCGATGTGGTCGCCGCCCTCGGTCGCCTTGATGAAGGCGAACTGGGTGCCGGCCTGACGCAGGGAGGCCCAATCGACCTCGCCCTGCCATTTGGAGATGTCGACCCCGTGGATCGGAAGCTGATGGGCCGATGCGACGCCTTCGTGAGGCCTGACATCGCCCTTCGTCGGATAGCGGCTCGACGAGGGCATAATGGCGCATGAGGCGAGACCCAAGGCGATTGCAGCGAGCGCGCTGAACCGGGCAGCCTGCACGAAAGTCGTCAGGCCGGAACACTTGGAGCGGCTGGGGGAGCGGCGGCGAGTCTTCATCGGTTCAACTGTATTGTACGCAAAACGGGATCGCACCAGAGATGCCCGAAGAGCGTTAACAGGCCCTTACGAGCGCGGTGCGAAGCGAGACTACAGACGAAACCAGAGCGTTGCGATACCCAAAAAGGAGAAGAAGCCGACGATATCCGTGATGCTCGTGACGAAAGGGCCTGACGAAACGGCGGGGTCGACGCCGAACCGGTTGAGGGTCAAGGGAACGAAGATGCCCCCGAGCGCCGCGAAGACCAGGACCGAGATGAGCGCAAGGCCGATCACGAGGCCGATCTGAGGCGACTGGAACCACACGCTCGCGACCGTTCCCAGGATGACGGCGAAGATCAGCCCGTTAAGGATGCCGACCGCGGCCTCGCGTCGGATGATGCGCCAGGCATTGGCGCGGCCGAGTTCGCGGGTGGCGAGCGCCCGGACAGCCACCGTCATGGTCTGGGTGCCGGCATTGCCGCCCATGGAGGCGACGATGGGCATCAGGATGGCGAGCGCCACCATCCGTTCGAGGGATTCCTCGAAGACGCGGATCACGCCCGCGGCCAGGAAGGCGGTGCACATATTGGCGAAGAGCCAGGGGAATCGGCTTCTCTGGGTATAGAAGACGGTGTCCGACAGCTCTTCGTCGGACTTCACGCCGCCGAGCTGCTTGATGTCGGCGTCGGCCTCCTCCTCGAGCACGTCCACGATGTCGTCGACCAGGATGACGCCGACGAGGCGGCCCGCTTCGTCCACCACGGCCGCGGACACGAGGTTGTAGCGCTCGAACAGGCGCGCCACTTCCTCCTGGTGTTCGGTCGCCTTCACCCGGTCGGGCTCGTCGTCCATGATTTCCTGGATCGTGACCGGACGCTTCGAGCGCAGGAGCCTGTCCAGCGCCACGGCTCCCAGCAGATGGCCTGCCGGATCGATGACGAAGATCTCGTAGAAGGTTTCCGGCAGGTCCACCGTCTCGCGCATGAAGTCGATCGTCTGCCCGATCGTCCAGAATGGCGGCACGGCGATGAACTCGGTCTGCATGCGCCGTCCGGCGCTATCCTCAGGGTAATCGAGGGAGCGCTGGAGCGCGACGCGCTCGATGGCCGGAAGCTGCTCGAGGACCTCCGCCTTCTCGTCTTCGGGAAGGCTCTCGAGGATCGTGACGGCGTCGTCGGAATCGAGGTCGCGGACACCCTCGGCGACGGTCGAGGTTTCGAGTTCCTCGAGAATCTCCTCGCGGACCGCCTCGTCCACCTCGGTCAGGGCGGCAAAGTCGAAGGACCGGCCGAGGAGTTCGATGAGGCGGGGGCGCTGATCGGGTTCGAGCGCTTCGAGCAGGTCGCCGAGCTCGGATTCGTGGAAGCCTTCGACGAGCTCTTGCAGGCGCTCGACTTCGGAAGCCTCGATGGCATCGGCGGCGGCGGCCAGGAATTCCGGATTGAGCTCGCCCTCCTCGTCCCTGAAGGAGAGGGTCTCGGTTTCGGGCTCATCGGGCTTCGGGAGCGGCGTCTTGTCTTCGACTTCCAGCATCAGCCGTCCTCTGAAGGTGGGTTGTCCGCCTTTTAGGTGCGGGGGAGCGCCCACGCAATGCGCCTAAAAGACTTTCTCGAAGAATCGCTTGGCGATCTTTTCTGCGGGATCGATGCGTGCGCCTGAGCGCGTGGCTCGAGCCACTTGCGCCAGCAGCATAGTCAACAAAAAAAGGCCCCCGAAGGGGCCTTTTCGTGTTCGGCACGTGAGTGCCGAGATTGGTGCGGTCAAGAGGACTCGAACCTCCACGGGTCTCCCCGCTACCACCTCAAGGTAGTGCGTCTACCAATTCCGCCATGACCGCGAACTCGGTTCCAGGAGTGGGTTTCTCCTGAAGAGGAGGCCGCTCTAGCAGATCGACTCGGGGGCTGCAACCCCTTCCGCTCCGGATCCGCAAATTGACGTGAGCGAATGCCTCGCCTGCCGGGCGCGGTATAGGCGATGAGCACCTGTGACGACTATATAAGCGGGAGTTCTACGGCGAGCCTGGGATGCCTCCGGCTCCTTCAGGGCCAGAGCAGCTCCGCTCTGCCCCGCCAAGTTTCAAGGTGAATCGGTGTCGAACCTGCGAGACAGCCTGACCGTTCAGTTCCAGCCCGAAAGCGGCTCCCCTCCGGTGGAATGGGCGATCACGGACCACCCCGTCGGCTACGAGGAGGCCGTCGCCTTCATGGAGGCCCGCGCCGAGGCGGTTGCGGCCGGCGAGGCCAGGGAACTGGTGTGGCTCGTGGAGCATCCGCCGCTCTATACGGCCGGGACCTCGGCCAAGGCGGAGGACCTCGTGGACCCGGATCGCTTCCCGGTTCACCAGACGGGCCGGGGAGGGCAATACACCTATCATGGGCCCGGCCAGCGGGTCGCCTATGTGATGCTCGACCTCAAGCGCCGCGCCCCCGATCTCCGCCGCTACGTGACGGCCCTGGAGGCATGGCTCATCGCAACCCTCGATGCCTTCAACATCCGCGGCGAGCGACGGGAGGACCGGGTCGGCGTATGGGTGCGTCGGCCGGACAAGGGAGAGGCCACCGAGGACAAGATCGCCGCCATCGGCATCCGCGTCCGCCGCTGGGCCACGTTCCACGGAATCAGCCTCAACGTGGAGCCCGATCTGTCGCACTTCACCGGGATTGTTCCCTGCGGCGTGACCCAGCACGGGGTCACGAGCCTCGTCGATCTCGGCATCCCGGTCACCATGCCGGAGGTGGATGCGGCCCTGCGCACGGCTTTCGAGGGGATCTTCGGGCCGACCGAGCGGGTCGAGACACCGTTGCTCTTGAGCCACGGCGCGTAGGTTTTTCACAGACGATACGGCAAGGCTTCTCCCCAAGGCCGCTTCATGCTCTAAGCTTGTGCAAACGGCTGATGATTGGCGGAACTTCCATGCAACGTGCCTTACTCGCTTCCCTCGTCGCCCTGGCTGCCTCGGCCTGCGCCTACCGGCCCGAGCCGACGGAACTCGTCAAGATCGTCGATTCGCCGGCGGACGTGCGGGTCTGCGCCCGTTTGGGTGAGGTCAGCCCCGTGACCCCGACGACGCCCGGGACGGCCAGACCCCTCTATATTGGCTTCGGCACGACCCTCGGCAGCACGACCTTCGGCTACGCCACCGAGGACATGCTGCAGGCCACCGTCGCGCTCGGCGGCACGCATCTCTACCTGCAGCAGGTCTCCCATGACTGGTCGCTCGTGCGCGGCATCGCCTATCGCTGCGGCTCGGGCGTCGTGCGCCAGGAAACCGTCATTCGTGCGAAAGGCTGACGCGAGAGGCTGCCGATCCCGGTTGCATCGGCTCCCAGGTTCTAGGTACTGACGTTGACGGCCCTCCGGCTTTCCGCCGTGAAGGAGCCTAGACTAAGATAAGAACGAGGGAGAAAGCCGCCGTGCCCGTCATCTCCACCTCCGCCGATCTGGCATCGGACGCCGCGCGGGCGAATCGTGCGGCCTGGGCCGAACTCGCCGATGAACTCCAGTCCAAACGGCAGGAAATAGCGGAAGGCGGTCCCGCCAAGGCGCGGGAGCGCCACCTCGCCCGCGGCAAGCTCCTGCCGCGAGAGCGCGTGATGCGCCTCCTCGATCCGGGCGCTCCGTTCCTGGAACTCGGCTCGCTCGCCGCCCACGGCATGTACGAGGACGCCATCCACGGCGCCGGGATCATCACCGGCATCGGGCGCGTCGAAGGCCGCGAGGTCATGATCGTCTGCAACGATTCGACGATCAAGGGCGGCACCTATTACCCGATGACGGTGAAGAAGCACCTGCGCGCCCAGGAAGTGGCGCGCGAGAACCGTCTGCCCTGCATCTACCTGGTTGATTCCGGCGGCGCGAACCTGCCCCACCAGACCGACGTCTTCCCGGACCGGGAGCATTTCGGGCGCATCTTCTATAATCAGGCGACCCTGTCCTCGCTCGGGATTCCGCAGATCGCCTGCGTCATGGGCTCGTGCACGGCGGGCGGCGCCTATGTCCCGGCCATGTCCGACGAAACCATCATCGTGCGCCGCCAGGGCACGATCTTTCTCGGCGGCCCGCCCCTGGTGAAGGCGGCAACCGGCGAGGTGGTCTCTGCCGAGGATCTCGGCGGCGCGGACGTTCATGCCCGCCTATCGGGCGTGGCCGACCATTACGCCACGGACGACGTTCATGCGCTCGCCATCGCGCGACGCATCGTCGGCACGCTGAACACGCGCAAGAGCATCGATATCGACATTGCCGAGCCGGTGGAGCCGAAATACGCCATCGACGACCTCGACGCGATCGTGCCCACCGATCTCAAGAAGCAATACGACATCCGCGAGGTGATCGCCCGCTTGGTCGACGGCTCAGAGTTCGACGAGTTCAAACGCCTTTACGGCACGACCCTCGTCACGGGTTTCGCGCGGATCTGGGGCATGCCGGTCGGCATCATCGCCAATAACGGCATCCTATTCTCGGAGAGCGCGCAGAAAGGCGCGCATTTCATCGAGCTGTGCTGCCAGCGGCGCATCCCGCTGCTCTTCCTGCAGAACATCTCCGGCTTCATGGTCGGTCGCCAGTACGAGGCCGGCGGCATCGCCAAGGACGGTGCGAAGCTCGTTACGGCGGTCGCCTGCGCCCAGGTGCCGAAGGTCACTCTGCTGGTCGGCGGCTCGTTCGGCGCCGGCAATTACGGCATGTGCGGCCGCGCCTATTCTCCACGCTTCCTTTTCGCCTGGCCGAACTCGCGCATCTCGGTGATGGGCGGCGAGCAGGCGGCGAGCGTTCTTGCCACCGTGCGGCGCGACAATATCGAGGCCGAGGGCAAGGCGTGGAGCGCGGACGAGGAGGAGAGCTTCAAGGCGCCGATCCGCGACAAGTACGAGAAGGAAGGCTCGCCTTACTATGCCACGGCACGCCTGTGGGACGACGGCATCATCCTGCCGTCCGAGACACGGCGGGTGCTTGCCTTGGCCTTCTCGGCGGCGTTGAACGCTCCGGTTCCGGAGACGAAGTTCGGCGTATTCAGGATGTAATCGAGCGGGCTTCTCGCATCGTGGAACTCTTGCGGCCTGAAGGCGCTTTCAAAGCATGCCGCAGGAAGGTTCCGACCATTATCGTCGTGCCTATGCCGCGCAGATCGCCCGGCTGGCAGAGATCTGTGACGGGCGCATCGAGCAGGCTTTCGCGTCCGTCCCACGGGAAGCGTTCCTGCCGCCGCCTCCCTGGACCATCATCAGCATGGGCGTCGCGACGCGGACATCCGAAATCGCCGATATCTACGAGAACGTCCTCGTCGCCATCGATCTCAAGCGCGGCATCAACAACGGCGAACCGGCCCTTCATGCCGCCTGGATCGATGCCGTCAGCCCGCAGCCGGGCGAGGCGGTGATCCATGTGGGCGCGGGGACGGGCTATTACACCGCCATCCTGTCTCTGCTCGTCCAGCCTGACGGGCGCGTCGAGGCTTTCGAGTACGAGGCCGACCTCGCGGCTCAGGCGGCACGGAACCTGGACGCTTACTCCAACGTCGCCGTCCATTCCGCTTCCGCCTTCGGCCGGACCCTGCCGAACGCCGATGTCGTATACGTCAATGCGGGTGTGCTCGCGCCGGATGTCGAATGGCTTCGTGCTCTCAATCCAGACGGGCGCCTGATCTTCCCGTGGCAGCCGCACAATGGCTGGGGGCCGGCACTCCTGGTGACACGGCGAGCAGGAGGGTTCAGCGTGGAAACGCTGATGAATGTCGGCTTCATCTCCTGCAGCGGAACGACCGAACGAATCTCCATCAGCCGCCTGCCGACCGAAGCCGATCTGGCTGCCGTTCGATCCATCTGGATTCGGAGCGACCGCTCGCCTGATTCCAGCGCCGTCACAATCTATGACGATGTGTGGTTTTCGGCGGAAGAGATAGGGACTTGAAGAAGACCCGTCCGGACGAAAAATGTCTGTCCCTAGGGCTCTAATGCCGTAAGGGAAGGGGAATCCTGTCCCAAAAATGTTGCGGTGGAGCAACACCCTCAAACCTTCAACATCTTGCCTCTGTTGGCCCAAGCTCCGCCGCGATGCCGCCATAAACGGAGCGCTACACCTGATGCCGGCTAAAGTGCTTCAAAACCAAAGCTTTACGTTACGACGCCTGGGGCAGAAAACGGGTTAAGGCTGTTCAGTTGATCCTTCCGAAGGGTCATTGCATCGGTGGCGTAGCACATGGCAGATCACGAGAGTTCCAAAGGACTTGGATCTCCTCGTGAGAACCGGGTGGAAGAAGAGTGCGGACCATGGATGCGCGGTTGATCGACAAGTCGAAGCTGCCGAGCCGTCACGTGACGGAGGGGCCCGCTCGCGCGCCGCATCGCTCCTATCTCTATGCCATGGGTCTGACCAAGGAGCAGATCGCTCAGCCGCTCGTCGGCGTCGCGACCTGCTGGAACGAGGCCGCTCCCTGCAACATCTCCCTCATGCGCCAAGCCCAGGCCGTGAAGAAGGGCGTGGCTGCCGCCAGCGGCACTCCGCGCGAGTTCTGCACCATCACGGTGACCGACGGCATCGCCATGGGCCACCAGGGCATGAAGGCGTCGCTTCCGTCCCGTGAAGTGATCGCGGATTCGGTCGAGCTGACCATGCGCGGCCATTCCTACGATGCGCTCGTCGGCATGGCCGGCTGCGACAAGTCCCTGCCGGGGATGATGATGGCGATGGTGCGCCTCAACGTGCCGTCGATCTTCATCTATGGCGGATCGATTCTGCCGGGTTCCTTCCGCGGTCGTCAGGTGACCGTGCAGGATCTCTTCGAGGCCGTCGGCAAGTACTCGGTCGGCGAGATGTCGGATGAGGATCTCACCGAGCTCGAGCAGGTCGCCTGCCCGTCGGCCGGCGCCTGCGGCGCACAGTTCACTGCCAACACTATGGCGACCGTTTCCGAAGCGATGGGGATAGCACTGCCGTATTCGGCCGGCGCACCGGCGCCATACGAGATCCGCGATCGGTTTTGCGCCGCTGCCGGCGAGCAGATCATGGACCTGATCGCCAGGAACATCCGTCCGCGCGATATCGTGACCCGCAAATCCCTGGAGAACGCCGCGACCGTGGTGGCGGCCTCCGGCGGCTCGACCAACGCGGCCCTGCACCTTCCCGCCATCGCGCATGAGGCGGGAATCAAGTTCGACCTGTTCGACGTCGCGGAAATCTTCAAGCGGACGCCCTACATTGCCGACTTGAAGCCGGGTGGGCGATACGTCGCCAAGGACCTGTTCGAGGTCGGTGGCATTCCGCTGCTCATGAAGACGCTTCTCGACCACGGCTACATGCACGGAGACTGCATGACCGTGACCGGTCGCACCATGGCCGAGAACCTCGCTTCCGTGAAATGGAACGACGATCAGGACGTGGTCTATCCGGCCGACAAGCCGATCACCCTCACGGGAGGTGTCGTCGGCCTGAAGGGCAATCTCGCTCCCGAAGGAGCCATCGTGAAAGTCGCCGGCATGCCGGCTGAAAAGCAGACCTTCCGTGGCCCCGCCCGGTGCTTCGACGGTGAGGAGGCCTGCTTCGAGGCGGTCTCCACGCGCCAGTACAAGGAAGGCGAGGTCCTGGTGATCCGCTACGAAGGGCCCCGCGGCGGTCCCGGCATGCGCGAGATGCTCTCCACCACGGCGGCGCTCTACGGCCAGGGCATGGGAGACAAGGTGGCCCTCATCACCGACGGCCGCTTCTCGGGCGCAACCCGCGGCTTCTGCATCGGACATGTGGGGCCGGAAGCGGCGGTGGGCGGGCCGATCGGGCTGATCGAGGACGGTGACATCATCGCCATCGATGCCATCAAGGGCACGATCGACGTGGAACTCCCAGACGAGGAATTGGCCAAGCGCCGTTCCGAATGGAAGCCGCGGGAGACGAACGCCACCTCCGGCTATCTCTGGAAATATTCGCAAACCGTGGGCCCTGCGCGGGATGGGGCTGTGACCCATCCCGGCGGAGCCGCAGAAAAAGAAACCTATGCGGACGTTTAAACTCATTGCAGCCACGTTGTGGGTCGCTACCCTCGGCGTCGGCGCCGCCTGTGCGCTCGATGCCGCGCCGCGTCCGCAGCCACTCACGCCTGCCCTGGCTCCAGCTCTCGCACCGGGCATCAAGTACGGTTCGGCGCGCGATGCCCTGCGCAGCGGCATGCGCGACTATTATGCCGGCGACAAGATTGGGGCCGTGCATGCGCTCGAATATGCGGCGGGCCAGGGGCATTCGCTCGCGCTTTGGAAGCTCGGGCGCATGTACGCGGACGGCGACGGCGTCGAGCACGACGACCTGAAGGCGTTCGAGTACTTCTCGCAGCTCGCTGACCAGCATGCGGACGAGAGCCCCGATTCTCCCAACGCTTCGGTCGTCTCCAGCGCCTTCGTTGCGCTCGGGGGCTATTTCCTGGATGGCATCAAGGACAGCTATGTCGCGTCCAACCCGGAGCGGGCCGTCGAGATGTTCAGCTACGCGGCGACGTATTTCAGCGACTCCAACGCCCAGTACAACCTCGCCCGTCTCTACCTCGAAGGCACGGGGGTCCGGAAGGACGCCCGTCATGCGGCCCGCTGGTTCAACCTGGCGGCCGAGAAGGGCCACACCGCTTCCCAGGCGCTTCTCGGGCATCTTCTGATGACCGGGCAGGGCGTTCCGCGCCAGCGGTCCAAGGGCCTCATGTGGCTGACCCTCGCGCGCGAAGCCTCCACCGATGCGCCCAAGGACCAGTGGATCGTGTCTCTCTACGACGATGCCTTCGCGGCTGCGGACGAAAGCGATCGCAAGCTCGCGCTGGCCCTGCTGGAGCAGTACATCCAGTCGCGCCGGTAGGGCGGACGAACTTCCTCAACGTCATCACCGGCCTCGTGCCGGTGATCTCGATTGGAGAGGCACGGCGCTTTTCCTTATCGGGATGGCCGGCACAAGGCCGGCCATCCCGACAGAGAGGGTGCAGAGGGACAGGGTGCCTTTACCCGGCGCGAGAGCGAGGCGCTCGACGATCACTCGATATCCAGATCGACCATCACCGGCACGTGGTCGGATGGCTTGTCCCAGCCGCGCACTTCCTTTCGGATCGAGGCCGTCCTGAGCTTGTCCTGCGCCTGGGCCGAGAGCAGCAGGTGGTCGATGCGGATGCCGTTGTTCCGCTGGAAGGCGCCCGCCTGATAATCCCAGAACGAGTAGAGGCCGGGCTGATCGTTGCAGGCGCGCACGGCGTCGAGAAAGCCGAGATTGACCAGTTCTCGGAACTTGGCCCGGCTCTCCGGCTGGAACAGGGCGTCGTTGGTCCAGGCCGACGGATCCATGGCATCCTTGGGCTCGGGGATGACATTGTAGTCGCCGCACAGAACCAAAGGCTCCTCGAGCCGGAGGAGGCTCTTCGCGTGAGCACGGAGCCGGTCCATCCAGGCGAGCTTGTAGTCGAATTTCGGCGTGCCGATGGGATTGCCGTTGGGCAGATAGATGGAGGCCACCCGCACGGTGCCGTGAGAGGTCGAGATCACGCCTTCCAGGTAGCGGGCCTGCTCGTCGCTCTCGTCCCCCGGCAGGCCCCGGCGCAGATCCTCCAGCGGGCGCTTGGACAGAATGGCGACGCCGTTATAAGCCTTCTGGCCATGAGTGGCGACGTTGTAGCCGAGCGCCTCGACCTCCGTGCGGGGAAAGGCCTCATCCACGCATTTCAACTCCTGGAGACAAAGCACGTCCGGATCCGCGCTCTTCATGAAAGTGGCGAGATGGTCCAGCCTCTGCTTGATGGAGTTCACGTTCCAGGTGGCAATGCGCATCGTGTCACTCCCGCTATTTCATCTTAACCGCTTCATCGGATGTTCGTCCTCGGCTGGCAAGGTTGAACTCGTCGCCGTCCCCACGGTTGCGCCCCATGCGGCCATGCCTGCGGGTACCCATTTCCTGTGGCATGTGCTCAATGCGCTGGTGCTAGGCATCCTGAGGAACGCCGCCATCAGAGATTCGTCTTGGAAAGGACTGGTTCTTGTCTCGGATCGAGATTCACGGCTACGCCATCGTGTCTGACAACGACTGTATCGCCGATGCATCCGGGTTGACGCCCGAGGAGCTCCGCAACGAGGCCGATTGGACCTACTTCCAGGCCGAGCTCAACAGATCGGCCGTGACGGTGCTCGGCCGCCTGGGTCATGAAGCCAACCCGAATCCGAAGGGCCGGCTGCGGATGATTCTGTCCTCGTCCTCGCCCGGACTCGAGCGGCGGCCGGACGGCTGGTGGTGGAACCCCGAGGTCCTTGCCTGGGATCAGGCCATTCGAACCGTTCTGCCGGGCGGCGGACGCGTGGCCGTGCCTGGCGGCCGCCGGGTCTTCGACCTCTTCCTCGCCGTCGGGTACGACGCCTTTCACCTGACCCGCGCCGAGGGAACCTTCATTCCTGATGGTGTGCCTCTCTTCTCCGGCTGCCGGGACGGTGCGAGCGCCGAAACGCTCCTGGCGAAACAGGGATTGAAGCCGGATCCCCGGCAGGTCCTCGATCCCGCGGGACCCGTGAGCCTGACAATTTGGCGGAACGGTCGCCAAGACTCGTGAGTTTGCTTGGAGTTGACGTGCAACAGCGACCCGAAGGGAGAAGCCGATGCGTCACCTCACCATTTCGACCGCCTTGCTCGCAGGCTGCCTGATTGCCGGAACCGCATGGGCGCAGGGCTCCTCGGGCGGCTCCAGCGGAGGGGGAGCGGGCGGCGCTTCCGGCGGCGGCTCGTCGGCCTCACCGTCTACAGGCTCTTCGGCGTCACCGAGCAGCGGCACTCAGCCTGGAGGATCGTCCATCCGTCCGCCTTCACAGGGCGCACAGGGGAGTGCCGATCCAGGAAACAGCGCGAGCCGCATGGGCGGCTCGACGGGAAATACAGGCACAGGCAGCCGGGAAACGACCGGAACGATTCCGCCTCCTGGCACCGAAGGCAGCACGGGCGGCTCGGGGCCCCGCACCACGGGAACGGTTGCAGGCGGCAACCGCCTGCAACCGGGTGAGCATTCGACCGTCAATCCCAGCTCTCGCGAGGAGAAGCTCCTCGAGGATGCCGATAAGAGGGTCAAACGCGGAATCTGCCAGGGTTGCTGACGCTCAGGCGGCTTCGTCGAGAGCCGGGTAATCCGTGTAGCCCTCGGTGCCGCCCCCATAGAACGTGGTGCGGTCCGGCTCGTTGACCGGCGCGTTGAGCCGGAAGCGGTCGACGAGGTCCGGGTTGGCGATGAAGAGACGCCCGAACGCCACCAGATCGGCGCGGCCGCTGGAAACGGCCTCAGCCGCCATGTCGCGGCTATAGCCGTTATTGGCGATGTAGGCCCCACGGAAGGAGCGGCGCAGGCCTTCGTAATCCACGCTGACGGCATTCCGGTCGCCCTGGGTGGCACCTTCAATGATGTGGATATAGGCGAGGCCCAGGCCGTCGAGCTTCTCGACCACATGGCTGAACAGGGCCTGCGGGTTCGAATCCTCCGCATCGTTCACCTTGGCCGGAGACAGGCGGATGCCGACGCGTCCCTTGTCCCACACCTTCAACACGGCTTCAGCCGCCTCGATGGTCAGGCGCGCCCGGTTCTCGATGGAGCCGCCATAGGCATCGGTGCGCTTGTTGGAACCGTCCTTCATGAACTGATCGAGCAGATAGCCGTTCGCCGCGTGGATCTCGACGCCGTCGAACCCTGCCTCCTTGGCGTTGCGGGCGGCATTCTCGTAATCCCGCAGAATACCGGGAATTTCCGAGAGTTCGAGCGCGCGCGGCTCGGACACGTCGGCAAATCTCTCCTTGAGGAACGTCTTCGTTTGAGCGCGGATGGGCGAGGGGCCGACGGGCGCGCCGCCGCCGGGCTGGAGTGATGTATGCGAGACACGTCCCACGTGCCAGAGCTGGATGAAGATCCGGCCGCCCGCCTTGTGGACCGCATCGGTCACCTTTCGCCAATGCGCGACCTGCTCGGGCGAATAGATGCCGGGCGTGCGCAAATAGCCTTGGCCCTGGTGGGAGATCTGCGAGCCTTCCGAGATCAGGAGGCCGGCGCTGGCGCGCTGAGCATAATAGGCGGCCGTGATATCGCGAGCCACATCCCCTTCCGCCGCCCGGTTCCGGGTGAGGGGAGCCATGACCAGGCGGTTGGGCAGGGTCAGGTCGCCCAGGGTGAAGGGCTGGAACAATGCATTGGCGTCGGCACTCATCGAAAACCTCGTTTCATCCTGTGGAATTATCTTAAGCACAGGTCGGTACGAGATAATCAGCCCTCCATCCGATGCAATGGAGGGCTGCCATGCAAAAATGCATTGTCTCGGGGGTAGACCCGAAAGCCAGTTTGCGTCTTCCGAGTGATTCCCGGACCTAAGCCGGGCTGCTGGCCCGGTCGAGCTCCGCGATATCCCCAGCGTCGAGGCGGACCTGCGTCGCCTGAACCAGATCCCGCACCTGCTCCACGCTCGTGGCGCTTGCGATCGGGGCCGTGATCCCCGGCCGCGCCATCAGCCAGGCGAGCGCGATCCGGGCCGGCGTGGCATTCTTCCGTGCGGAGACCTCGTCCAAGGCCGCCAGGATGCGCCGGCCGCGATCATCGAGATAGGCCGCCATGCGCCCGCCGCGCACGCTCTTGCCGAAATCGGCTTCCGACCGGTACTTGCCCGTCAGGAACCCGCTGGCGAGGCCGTAATAGGGAATGACGCCGACCTCTTCCTTCCGGCAGAGTGGTTCCAGCTCGGCCTCGTATTCCGCGCGGTCGGACAGATTGTATTTCGGCTGCAGGCTCTCGTAGCGCGGCAGTCCGCGTTCGGCGCTGATCTCAAGCGCCTCCTTCAGCCGGGCGGCCGTGAAGTTCGAGGCTCCGATGGCCCGCACCTTTCCTGCCCGGATCAGCTCGTCATAGGCCTCGAGCGTCTCCTGCTGCGGCGTGTCGAGATCGTCCCGATGGGATTGGTAGAGATCGATATGGTCGGTCTGGAGACGCTGGAGCGACGCTTCCACCGCGGAGCGGATATAGCTCTTCGACAAACCCTTGCGGTCCGGCGCCATCTCGGAGCCGACCTTGGAGGCGACCACGAGCTTGTCGCGATTGCCGCGTGCCTTCATCCATTTGCCGATGATCGTTTCCGACTCACCGCCCACGTGGCCGGGCACCCAGGTGGAATACACATCGGCGGTGTCGATGAAGTTGAGGCCGGCATCGACATAGGCGTCGAGCACCTTGAACGACATCGCCTCATCGGTCGTCCAGCCGAAGACATTGCCGCCGAGGCACAGGGGGGAAACCATCAAGTCCGAGCGGCCGAGCCGACGCTTTTCCATCTTCATCTCCATATTCCGCTGCTGGTGCGGAGCGGATCATGGAGATAGCGCATCGTGAGGAAAAGTGGACCTGCTTTCCCCACGATACGCTGCGGTCGGATGCGAGAGCACCCGTGATCAGGCGGCTGCGCTCAACGTGATTCCGCGCGCTTCCGCGAAGGCGAACAGCTCGGCTTCGCTGCCGACCCGGTGACGTTGGTCGATGGTCCAGCCGGTCTCGTCGCGCACCACGATGTAGCCCCGCGCCTGAAGGCGGGACACCACCGACTGGATGCCGCTCGACTCGGATTTCGTCACGCCGCGCTCCGCGATGAAGCGCTCGATGGCCGCCTGCGCGGCTTGGGCGAGGTCGATGGCATCGGCGCGATTGGCGGGCTTCGCCTTCGCCTTGGCCTGTGCGAGCGCGCGCGCAGGATCCCGACGGACGGACTTCCAGCCGCCGCGGCCGGACGTCTGTCCGCCCGTCGTCTCGGGCTCCTCGACTCGAGGAGCGGCGGGGGTCTCGGTCACGACGATCTTCGGTACGGTCGGTGCGACAGGCTGCGGGGCAGGGCGGAGAGGTGCGATCTGGGAAACACCCTTCACGGCGGGCAGGACGACCTTCTTCGCCGCCTCCTTGGGCTTCTGAACGGGCCTGGGAACTGCAGGCTGTACCCTCTCGCGGAGCGCCTTCTCCTCCCGAGTCCTCTCTTCGCGAGCCTTTTCTTCACGAACTTGGGGTGGCGCTTCTTCATAGGTTTGGCGAGCCGTCACGGGCGCCGTCCGCTTGGCCTCAGCCCCCGCTTTCCAAGACTCCATTTGCCGCTGCTTGGCTTCCGCTTCGGCTTTCTTCGCCTCCGCGTCACGGCGGGCGGCCGCCTCGGCCGAGCGCTTGACCCGGATAACGAGTCGCTGGTCGATGCGTCCTTTTTCGGCGATGGCGGCTCTCGCCGCGCGGATCATGCCCGATTCCGTCTCGGCCACGATCGTCTTCAGATGCTCCGCCATCGATGCTTCGAGAACCTTGATGGCCTGAACGATCACCGCCTGAACGTCGATGGACGGTAGCACTTTCCTCTGGATCGGCGCGGGAGAGGGGGCAGGCATCTCTGCCTGAATGACAGGTGCATCGCGCTCCGGCACTGGAGGCCGAAGCGGCTTGTGCACGACGGCCCTCGCCACCGCGGGCTTCGCGGAATGCACCTGAGGTGCTTTCGGGCGAGCCATTCCGGCAGCAGTGATTTTCGCCAGCTTGGAGAGATCGCGCACGCCGATTAGGCCTAGGTCCTGCATCTTCCAGCGGATCTGGGTCACGGTTCGGCCGAGCTCGGCGGCGATCAGCTTGTCGGTCAGCGGCGGATCGGCCGAAACGAGTTCGCGCAAGCGCGAGACGCTGGCTTCATCCCAGGTCTGGTGAGGCTGGACGAGAGTGCCGATCAGCCGCGCCCTGGCATAGGTTGCCGGCACGGGCCTTCCCAGTTTCGCAGCGGTGACGGGGACGGGAACCTTGGCCTCCCTGTCACGGCGCAGAATCTCGAGTTCTTCTTCAGTCCAGACCCTGTTCATTGCAGGGCTTCTCCTTTTCTCAGCATGTTCTCAGCAAGGCTGGGATCCGGCGAACCTGCATCGCGCAAAGAAGAGCGAATGCGGGAGAGAAGGGAAATTCGCCGGATCGTGCCGGCGACGGATGACCGTTAAGCCGACATGAAGTGGGAGGGCACCTGATGAACGGTGCCGGTGAGTGCGGACCTCGCCGACGGGGACGATGGAGCCGGCCCCGGATCAGGGCGCAGCTCATGCTCATGCATGACGCGGCACCCCTTCACGAAGCGCAGGCTTCGTGACGAGGACCATTGCGGTCGTATAAGAGCGAGCTGCAGGTGCATGGTGATTTCAAATCAAGAATGTTGGGAGGTTTAGTCGGCTTCCGGTCAAATCTCAATGCTTCACATGTCCGTAACGGAAACTTTCCTCGACGACGCCGGAGAGCGTTGCGGGACAACGATTTCGACCAGGTTTCCGATGGCTGCGTAAGGATTGATTAACCATGACGGCGCATTCTCGATCTTGTGAGTCCCGCGGGGATTTTACGCATGCCTGACAGGGGGAAGGCTCATGGCCGAGAGCAGCATCACGAAAACGATCAACGACAGAATCGAAGCCGTAAAGAAGGTGGTGAATCTCATTTCGCAGGCTGGCAGGGGAGACGACCTGCATGACCTGCGCGTGCTTCTGATCAACACCATGAGCCTGCTCAAGCGCGATCCCGGCATCGAGGCGGCGGTGGACGATCTTTATGCTTCTGCGGCTGCGCTGGTCCGCGATGCCTCGTCCGGCTATCCGCCCAATGCAAGATCGCTCCGTCTCCTGGTCTCCGCATCGGATCGCTTCTGCAAGCGCCTTACGTCTGCGGTGGACCGGATTGTTCCTGAACCCGAGACGCGGCTCAAGGGATTGGAAGCGGCCTACGCCGTTCAGCTCGAGCGGTTCTCGATGAATGCCGATCTGGATCCTGTCGGCCAGGTTGCCTAGCGCGAAGCAATCGCGCCCACATCCTTTTCACGTCGTCTACCGGCACGGCCCTGTTTGCGGGCAGCAGGGAGGGCTTTTTGTTGGCTGGGACGATCGATGGTGCATGCGGGACGCGCGGCGATCCGTGCCGCGGGATGTAAGCGACGCGCCCCATCCCGTCTGGAGTGCTTGTTCCGGCTTTTTCTGTTGGCGTGTGCGGGACAAGCCAAAACCCTCTGCGGGTTTTGGCCCTCGGAGGGTTTTGATGTGGTTGCGGGGACAGGATTTGAACCTGTGACCTTCAGGTTATGAGCCTGACGAGCTACCGGGCTGCTCCACCCCGCGCCAAGTGTGGCCTTCGAAGCAGGCTTCGAAGGCGAAGAGCACAAACAC